>JALZHR010000031.1 GCA_030860665.1 Acidobacteriota bacterium | reverse complement strand
GATAAAGACCAGAGCTAAAGAGCCTTTAATTTCTTTCATTTTTCATTTCCATCTTCGAGTGAGCATTCAGTCTTGATTTTATTAACCAAGTCCGTGACGGCAGCAATATCTTTATCATTTTTCTGAGGAGGAGATTGAACGATGCCGAATTTTTCGACTCTGTTATCCGAAATATCAAACACGCTTTCTGCCCGATTTAATTTAAAGGAATCGGAATCGGGTAAATAGTCGAGAAACAGCAGATATTCCTTTCCGATTTCAAGTCGTTTATTGGATTTAACAGCGACGTTTATTATGCGATTATTGATTTTAACCGCGCCGCCCGGCGTGGTTATTGTGATAATCGAAGCAGGCTGCGCCTGCGCCGGAGAAGTGTTTTTGAGAATGTGTTTAATTTCAAGTGAATAATCGGTGAAAACAAATTGCAGGTCTTCGGTAAGCTGTGAAGATTTGTCATTTACCTTTGCCGACGCTATAGAGTCCGCCCGGCAAATTATATCTTTCAAATATGTTTCTTCCCGTGAAGAAGGCGTAAGAGGTTCTTTCCAGGGACTTGCAAAAACTACATATACATCTTTCGTGCCGGACAGTAAATTCTGGAACTGACAAGTTCAGAGCTATACAACCTGCTATGTTTCCTTTGTCTTTCGGTCATAACGCCGGGCTGAACGGGCGTCGGCTCGTCTTTTTTATTTTGAGTCGTATTTTGTGCTGAAAGCGGAAATGTGACTAACATAGCCGAAACGATGAAAACGGTTATAAAAATTACAATCACAAATATGGCTTGAGTTCGATTTTTCATCTGCTGATTCCTTTTAGTCTTTTTTCTCGAATACAAAGCTGAATCTACGGTTCAAGTGAGTCTGCTGCTAAGCAGTATTTACGGTTCAATTCTAATCAGAAGGTCGCCCGCTCTGCGGCTTCTTCCGGCTGTAGGCTAAACAACCGTTAATTGTCGTGGTCGGGGTATCGCTTACTTTACTCTCGCTTATATTCGATGTCAATAGAAATTTTCAAACCGAATTGCACGACTTGAAATCACGCCTGTTGTGTGAACAATGAGGAAAAGTTTCGCCCGGTAAACAAAAAAGCGAGCTTCTTTCGGCGGCTCGCTTTCGGTCTTTAATTAATTTCAATCGTCAATTAATTTCAATCGTCTTTCGAGGAAGAAGATTTCTTTTTCTTTTCTTCTTTCGGCGCTTCTTTCGGGACTTTCGTCGAAGCCTCGATTATCTGGTTGCAGTAATCAATCGCGGTGAGAATCGCGGCTTGCTCCATTTTATCGGTCGATTGACCGCGATAAGTTTCGAGCTGCGGCAGGAGCTTCCGGCTCGTTGCGGCGAGGTTGTGAATCGATTTCGGAAACAGTTTGTTGGCGGCGTCCTTTTCGGCGACGTATTCGATGTTGTCGATTGCCGAGAGCAGAATGCGCGAGATGTCGTGGAGCAATTGCGCTTTCGTGCCTTTCGGCTCGCCCCATTTTTCGACGTCTTTCAGCTCAGCCTGCCGACCGTTCAGAACCATTACGCGGCGGTCGATGGCTTTGGTCAAAACGTCGATGCGGCGGTCAAGCTCCTGCGCCTCGCGGATGAGGTCGCCTTCCTGCTCGGTCAGATGGTCGCGTCTCTGCGCGTTCGCCGTGAGCAGCGAGCAGAAAACCGTAAGCAGTAAGCTCAGACAGATGACGAGCGTTTTTTTCGGGCGTGTAAATTTTATGTTTTGCATTACCTTGAGTTTTGAATCAATTTTTACGGTTTTGGTTGCTGCTGCGATTGCGGCTGCTGCTGCAGTCGCGGCTGCGCGACGACCGTGTCGCTGAAAAGCGGCTCGATGGCTTTGCTGCGCGCGTCGCGCACGAGCCTGATTAATTTCTGCACGTAGAAGCCGTATCTGGACGGCATCGCGCGGCGCATAATCTCCAGCCGCGAGGTCTGCTCGCGCAGGCTCATTTCCAGTTTTTTCAGATTGTTCTGGACTTTGCCGCTTTCGATGTCATTTTTCGAGAGAAAGCCGAGCGTGTTTTCCAGCAGAATCTGAAAGCCGCCGAGCGTGTTTAGCGCTTCGCGATAATTGTTTTCGGTCGTCTGCGTTTCGGCGGTTTTCAGCCGTGCCTCCATCAGATTTAAAGCCAGCTGCGTATACTTTTTGACGTTCGGCTCGCCGTCGAGCTGTTGTTTTTCCTCTTTCGAGATGAATTTCATCGGCGGCGGGGCGACGTCCGCTTCTTCCGGCTGCGCCAGAGCCGTCGCCGGAGCAGCGAAGGCGGAAGTAAAAAGGCAAAAGGCAAAAAACAAAAATCGGATGCCGTTTGCATTTTTCGATTTGCCGTTGTTTAAGAAAAAGTCGAATCTTTTACCGTTAAAGAAACCGAATCCGATAGCCGAAAGCCGAACATTTTCGCCTTCTGCCGTTTGCCTTTTGCCTTTCATTGGTTTTTCCCCTTTTTACCGTTTTCTTTGATTTGTTTTTGCAGCGCCGGCAGGCGCAAATTTACTTTTTCAATTTCGAGCTGATTCGCCCGCGCGTCAGCCAGCTTCAGAAACTGCTGGTAATTTGCCATCGCGTCCAGGTATTCTCCCAGAGAATCGTGCGAAATGGCAAGAAAATAATATGCGACCGCCAAATCCGGCTTTTTCTCGGTCAGCCACTGATATTCGGATTTGGCTTCGTTGTAGCGCTTCAGCTGAAAAAGCGCCGTCGCCAGGTTGGCGCGCGCCGTAAAATTATCGGGCGCTATCGCCAGTAATTTACGCAGCAATCCGGCGGCGGTTTCAAATTGTTTCGCCTGCACCAGCGCCGCGCCGTAGCCGACGGCGTGATTGACGTTGTTCGGCTCGGCTTCCGCCGCGCGGCGACAGTATTCGAGCGATTTCGCCGGGTTCGCGGTTCTGGTCAAACCGCACAGACGCCCTAATATTACCGCGTTTTTCGCATCTTTTTCCAGTTGTTTTTCCAGCCAGCCGATGCCGGTCGCGCCTTTCGCCGTAATCGCCTCTTTCAAAACGGCGACTTCCGCGTTCGTCGCGTCCATTTCGTCCAGTATTTTCAGGGCTTCCGCCGAATTTCCGCTTTCCGCTTGGACGCGCGCCAGATACAGTTTTCCGCTCGTCGAATTGGGCGCGGCTTTGACCAGCCTCTGGGCGTCGCTCAGGGCGCGCGTTAAATCGCCTTCCGCCAGCGAAAGCTCGATTTGCTCCGAAAGAGCGAACGAATTTGCCGGTTCAATCGACAAGGCGCGGCTGACGCTCGTCTTTGCCGACGTTTTGTCGCCGAGCGCGCGCTCGATTGCGCCGCGCGCCGCCCAGACCGAAGCCGTCGGCTTCGCCTTCATAGACAGATTTTGCAGTTTTAGAAGCAAATCTTTCAGTACGGTTTCGGACGCTTTCGTTTTTAAATGCAGTTCGGCGAGCGCGACGTAAGCCGGAGAATTCAATTCGTCCAGCTCAATTGCGCGCGTCAAAAGTTTTTCGGCTTCGGCGAAGTTATTTTTGCGCACCAGCAAGGAGCCGAGCGTGGCGAGCGGCAGCGTCCAGTCCGGGCGCAGCTCGGCGGCGCGGCGAAAGCCTTTTTCGGCTTCGTCCGCGCGATTGAGCGAAAGCATCGCGGCGGCGCGCTGGTATTCGGCTTCGGGAAATTCGGCGACGATTTTCAGAGCTTCGTCATAGAATTTTATCGCCGTCTGTAAATCGCCTTTTTCGTGCGCGTCCTGCGCCTGATTGAAAATCCTGACCGCGTCAGGCTCGCCCGATTCGTCCTGCGCGAGGACGAAAGCGGAAAAAGATAAGGTCAGAACGACGGCGAAAAACGCAGACAAAAATCGTCGGCGACGAGCAAAAAACATCGAAAAAATCTCACTTTGAATTTTGAGTCGGGGGAAGACATCTGAATTCTAGCACGAGTCCGGGTCAGGACAAAGTTTTATGTTTTGAGTTTTGAGTTTTAACTTAAAAATGCGTAACGCAAAACCTAAAACTGAAAATTCAAAACTCAAACTTTTCAGATGACAGTTGCACACCTCGGTTCACTGCGATAAGATTTTTGTTTTGAGATTCGGCTGCGCAAAACAAAAGTTTTCGCCTTAAAAAATGGCACAAACCGAAGAAATTATTGCGCCGGAAGCAAGTCCGGCGGCGATGGAAAAGGAACAAAAGCTTCGCCGTCTGCTGCGCGAGATGCAGTCGGTGCTGGTCGCTTTCAGCGGCGGCGTCGACAGCTCTTACGTCGCGGCAATCGCCGCGCAGGAGCTGGGCGAAAAAGCCGTCTGCGTGACCGGCATCTCGCCGAGCGTTTCGCAAATCCAGCGCGAGACTGCCGAGAAAATCGCCGCCGATTTCCGTCTGAATTTCGTTAAAATCCGAACCGACGAGCTGGACAATCCCGATTACCAGGCAAATCCGACCAATCGCTGCTATTTCTGCAAAACCGAATTGTACGGCAAGTTATTTTCCTTTGCCGCGCAGCGGCGGCTGAATTTCGTTCTGGACGGTTCCAATACGGATGACCTGTCTGATTTCCGTCCGGGCAGGCAGGCGGCGCAGGAGAAAGGCGTGCGCAGCCCGCTCATCGAAGTCGGGATGAGCAAAGCCGAAATCAGAGAGCTGAGCCGCAGGCAGAATCTGCCGACGTGGAACGCCCCGGCAAGCCCTTGCCTGTCGTCGCGCATCGCCTACGGCATCCCGGTTTCGATTGAACGGCTCGGCAAAGTCGAGCGCGGCGAAGCCGTTTTGCGGCGGCTCGGATTCGCGGAGTTTCGTGTCCGGTATCACGGCGAGCTGGTGCGGCTGGAAATCGCTCCGGCTGAAATGGAACGCGCATTGCGTAGGGAAATGACCGATCGTTTGGCGGAAGAGTTCAGAAAACTCGGTTTTCGCTACGTGACGCTCGATTTGCACGGCTATCGGACTGGCGCAATGAACGAAGTTTTAGAGGAAAATCTTAAAAACTAAATAAATCATAAAAAGCAGCCGTTTAGAATTTGACTGATTGGCTGCTTGATAATTTTGGAGAGCAAAACAAAATGGCAACGACCAATCCGATGGCAGATGAAATGCGGCGGTTCAAGGCGAGCGACGAGAAAAACCCGTTCGACGCAATGAGTGAACGCTTTGACCGCGCCGCCGAGCTTTTAGGTTTAGACCCTGATTTATACGCGGTAATGCGCGTGCCGAGCCGGGAAATCAAAGTTTATATTCCGGTCAGAATGGATTCGGGACACATTGTGGTCTTTGAAGGCTATCGCGTCCAGCACAATTTCGCGCGCGGTCCGGCAAAAGGCGGAATCCGTTACGCGCCCGACGTGACGCTCGACGAAGTCAAGGCTTTATCGGCGTGGATGACGTGGAAATGCGCGGTCGTCAACGTTCCTTTCGGCGGCGGAAAAGGCGGCATCGTCTGCGACCCGAAACAGATGTCGCAGGGCGAGCTGGAACGCCTGACGCGCCGCTATACGGCTGAGCTGATTGATTTTATCGGTCCGGACAAGGACGTTCCCGCCCCGGATATGAACACCAACGAGCAGACGATGGCGTGGATTATGGACACTTATTCGATGCACGCGCGCCACACCGTAACGGCGGTCGTCACGGGCAAGCCCGTCGCGCTCGGCGGCTCGCTCGGTCGGCGTGAAGCGACCGGGCGCGGCGTTTTGTTCGTCGTGGACGAGGCGATTAAGCGTTTTGATTTGACGCCCGAACAAACGACTGTGGTCGTGCAGGGCGCTGGAAACGTCGGCGGAATCGGCGCGACCCTGATGCACGAAAGAGGCTATAAGATAATTGCGATTTCCGACGTCAGCGGCGGAATCTACAACAAAAACGGAATCAATATTCCCGAGGCGCTGAATTATCTGAACACCACGAAATCTTTTGAAGGTTATACGGGCGCAGAGCCGGTCGGCAATGCTGAGCTTCTGGAAATCGAATGCGATGTGCTCGCGCCGTGCGCGACCGAAAATCAGATTACGTCGCAGAACGCTGACCGCATCAAGTGCAAGATTTTAGCCGAGGGCGCCAACGGTCCGACGACGCCGAAAGCCGATAAAATCCTGCACGATAACGGCGTTTTCGTTATCCCGGACATTCTGGCGAACGCGGGCGGCGTGACGGTTTCCTATTTTGAATGGGTGCAGGACAGAATGGGTTATTTCTGGCGCGAAGACGAAGTCAACGAGCGCCTGCAGGACAAAATGGTGGCGAGCTTTAACGAGCTTTGTCACTATGCGACCAAGCATAATGTCGATACGCGCACCGCCGCTTATATGCTGGCGATTGACCGCGTCGCTTACGACACGAAAATGCGCGGCATTTATGCCTGAGGTTGAAATGCTATTTATTTGTATTGCAAGTAAATAAATTGCTTGATTTTCAAATAAATATGAAGTAATGTCTTTACGAGGAAGTATTTGCCGAAACGAAATAAAACATTGACATTTCGGCGATACTAACTTATAAAAAGTTTGAAACAAAATAGTTTCTTGTATTACTTTGGCTGAAAGCCGGTCGGTCAACGACTGTTTTCGGCAGAAGCAATAATTTGCTGTAGCTTTACGGAATCATGTCTTAGAAGCTACGATTTAAAATTAAATTTTAATATTAATTTTCGGCGGAGGAATGTGATGAGACTCGCGAAAAAAGCGTTTATAATCGCGCTTACCATGCTGGCATTGGTTTTTGCAGTGTCGGCTCAAACACCCCGTTCGGAGAACGACCCGAGAAATACGGCACCGACTGTTGGTACAGGCGGTCCGATGGGCGGTCCGACCGGGCTTTTTACCGTTTACGACGGACAGACTTTAAGACGCGGTGAATTTACTTTCAGCGTTGCTTACAGCAATTTTGACCGCGACCCGGGCAACGCGGATTTCGTTGAAGTGCCGGTGAGCTTCCAGATCGGTCTCAGCGACCATTTGGAATTGTTCTTTAACACGGACGCTTACCGGGCGATAAAGGTTAATTCTCCTGACAATCTTTCAGGTTTTTACCTGCCTAACTCCAGATTGCGCAGACCGACGACGGCAATCGGTACGGGAAACCAGGGCGGCGTCGCGCTGGTTAGCCCGGCGGCTATCATTTTAGCTCCGCGCGGCGCGGGCACGAGCCAGTTTGCCAACGCGGCGATTTTCCGCCCGCAGGGGCAGCAGCCGTTTCTGCAATACCCGTATGTCGGCGGCGGCATCGGCAACTTCGGTTTGAGTTTCCCGTCGGGTCCGATTTTCGGATTTCCGGCTGGCACTTTTCCGACCTTGGGTCCGCCGCGTGAAGGCGGCAACGGCGCCGACCTGTTTCCGGGCATCGGCTCGCCGGTCGGCGGTATCCTGCCCGGCTTAGTTCTGCAAACCGTCTGCACCGCGCCGACGACTGCGGGATGTAATGCCTTGACGCAGGCTCCGACGGTGTTTACCCTGGCTCCGAGCTATCTGCCGGATGCTCCGTTCCTGAACCGCACTTACGGCGAATCATCGTTTAATACGTTCACCGCCGGCGGAAAATGGCGCTGGACGGGACCGAGCAATCCGGTCGGCGTCGGACTTATCGCATACTATCGCTGGTATACCGATAAGCCGGACGATTTAAGCGGATGGAACCAACTCCAGCGCGGCGCAAGCCCCGGCGGAAATTGGGGCGACATCGGCGTCGTTCTGTTCGGTGACGCGCGCCTGCGCACGTGGCTGAACGTTTCGGCAAACGTCGGCTACAACTGGAACAGCAGCGTGAAGGGCGAATTCCCGAACGGTGAATTCACCTTGTTAGACCGCCCGGACGAACTTCTCGCGGGCGTCGCGGTTGACTTTCCGGTGAACCGTTATTTCCAGCCGATTCTGGAATTCCGTTCCACTCAATATGTCGGCGGACGCACGCCGAACGCTTTTGAAAACAGCCCGATTGAAGGCTTGGGCGGCTTCCGCTGGTTCCCGGCTCGCTGGCTCGGCATGGGCTTTGCTTATCGCCACCACTTCAATCAGCAGGATAGAGAATTCGTTGAAAATTCCGACATCAGCGGAAACGTCTCGGTTGTCGGCAACGTGCCGGGCGGTACGATTAATTCTAACATCTTTACCAACACGGGCGGCATCCGCGGCTTCGTGCCTTCGAGCGACCCGCACGGATTTATTATCCAGGGCTTTATCGGTCGTCGTAACAAACGCGGCGTAACTCCGCCGGTAAACCGACCGCCGGATGTAACCGTGCTCGCTCTTGACAGAACTTCCGTCGCGCTGCCGTGTCCTCCGGGAACGTTTCCGCCGGAAGGAACGACCTGTCCCGAGCCGACCGTCAGAGTTACCACGACGGCAGTCGACCCGGAAAACGATGTCCTGACCTATAACTATACGGTTTCGGGCGGACGCATCGTCGGTCAGGGCGCAAACGTTACGTGGGATTTGTCGGGCGTCAGACCGGGAACTTACACGATTGTGGCTGGCGCTGACGACGGCTGCGGCGTTTGCGGCAAAACGGAAACCAGAACCATCGAAGTTACCGAGTGCCCGGGCTGCAGAACTCCGATTCCGCCGTGCGTCTGTCCGACGGTTTCCATCAGCGGACCGACAAGCGTAGTCGAGCCGGGCGCGCCGATGACCTTTACGGTTAATGTCTCCGGCGGAACTGCTGAAAACATTACCTATAACTGGACGGTCAGCGCCGGAACGATTGAAAGCGGTCAGGGAACGCCGACCATCACGGTCAGCACTACCGGCTTGCAGGATACGAACGTCACGGCGACGGTCAACATCGACGGCACCGGTCTTTGCACCGAGTGCGGTAGAACGTTTACCGAAACCGGCTCGGTCGGCAGACCGCCGCTCGTGCCTCCGTTCGATACGTTCGGACGCCTGCAGAACGACGAAGTCAGAGGCAGACTCGACCAGTATTTCGTCGCTCTCAGAAACGACCCGGCGGCTAGCGGTTATATTCTTATCGACGCTCCGGATAGAGAGTTCAACAGACTTAGAACTCTTATTCTGAACCACGCGAGACTGCGTAGATTCCCGACCGACCGTATCACCATCGAACAGGGCGATGCGACGGCGACCGAACCGACCACGCGGCTCTACGTGATTCCGGCTGGCAGAACCCAAGCGGACATCCAGCGATAACAACCTAGCTTTCAGGCTGTCGGCTAAAAATCGGCAGCCTGAAACATTTCGGCAAAAACGAGTAACTCTTCTTTTCAGAGAAGCGTTACTCGTTTTTCTTTAAGTTTTTCTTTAAGTTTTTCGCTCGAAACTCTTGCCAAGTGTTAAACAGTTGTGGATAATAGGCAGCAGTAGTTGAGAAGTTTCGTCTCGCTCGGCGGTTCTTCTCCGTTCACAATTCGTCGCAAAATTCATCCATTGATGAGTCTGAGGTTAAATAAGGGCAACAACTTTCCGGTTTATCTACATCTGAGCATTGTTGTTTATTTTTTTAACCAGAGGGCTTTCCGCTTCTAAATCAAAAATTTCGGTAGAAAGTTTTAAGCCATGAAAACAGTAAAAGATAGTATTGCGTTGAAATTACTAACCGTGTTGGTCTTTTCGGCTTGTCTG
>JALZHR010000014.1 GCA_030860665.1 Acidobacteriota bacterium | reverse complement strand
TATCTGACCGACTCGACCAAAGGCACGATGCCGATTTATCAGGAAATTCCGAATCTTTCGGCGGCGAAATCCGCCTACGGCAACATCGTCTATCGCAAAGCGCCTTCGTTTCTGAGGCAGGCTGAATTTTACCTGGGCGAGGACAAATTCCAAACCGCCGTTCGCGCGTTTTCAAAAAAACATCAATTCAAAAACGCGGAGTGGCAGGATTTGGTAACGGAATTTCAGACGGTTTCATGGTCAACTAAAGGCTATCCTTATTTCGCTGAATTATCGCCCGAAAAACAAAAAAAGCTGGAAGCGCGCGATAAGAAAATAGTTAAAGACTGGGCTGAGTATTGGGTCAGACAGCCCGGCGCTCCAATTATTCGCGTCGGACTGACAGAAGGTCACTATGAAAAATCGCTGCCTTCTACAAATGGACGTTGGGCTTCATCGTCGTGGATGGTTCCCGCTTTGGGCTTGAGTTTAAGTGCGCCGTTTGACGATTCGCCCTGGGCGTTGCGAATTAAAACTTTATACAAATACGGCGCTGAAATTGAAATTCAGGAAAATTTCGTTTCAGGTAATCCGTGGACTGATAATCTTCCGCGCTTGTTTGATAAAGATAAAAACTACAATCGTAATCATCCGATGCCCGACCTGATTTTCCCAAACTATCAGGATTACGGCTACGGCATCTTTCTGCTCGACGAGAAAAGCCGCGCTTACGTTCTCGAAAATATCCAAAACGAAAAGGACGCGTTTCTGCGCTCGATGATGTGGGGCACGCTCTGGGACTCGGTGCGCGAGGCGGAGATGAATCCGGAAGATTACGTCCGGCTCGCGATAAAAAACATCTCGGTCGAACAGGACGAGCTCACCATTCAAACAATTCTGAGCCGCGTTTCGACGGCGATGAATTATTATCTTTCGGACGCGCAGCGACAGGAGTTGACGCCCAGAGTCGAATCGCTTTTGCTGGGCGGGATGCTCAGGGCGAAAACGACCGGGCAGAAAGTTACCTTTTTCCGTGCTTATCTGAATCTCGCCTCGACCGAAGACGCGCAGAGGATGCTGAAGAAAATCCTGAAAAGCGACCGGCAGCCGGTCAAAATGGAAACGACCGCCGCCGTCGCGGGAGAAATGCCTCAACTGGAACTGCCGCCGCTGAAAACGAAAGACAAGTTCGACATTTTAACGAGGCTGATAATTCTGGAAGACAGGCAGCGTTATCTCGGCAGCGACGAGGCGGAGCAAATGCTGGCGGCGCTCGAAAAAACGGAAACCTCCGACGACGCGAAACGCTACGCCTACGCCGCCCGCGCCGGAATCGGCAAACCCGAAAATAAGGCGAAATTCTGGAACGATTTCGTCAATAACCGTGAAATTTCCGAAAGCTGGATTGAAGCCGCGTTCGTGCCGTTTAATTCGGTTCGTCATTCCGAACTGACGCTGCCGTATCTGGAAAAGGCTCTCGCGGAGCTGCCGAATCTGAAGCGCACGCGCAAAATCTTTTTCGTCAACGGCTGGCTCGCAGCTTTCATCGGCGGGCAAAAGGATGAAAAAGCGCTGGCAATAGTAAATAAATTTCTGGCGGACAATCCGAATCTCGACCGCGATTTGCGCCTCAAGATTCTGGAAAACGCCGACACGCTGGAAAGAGCCGTCAGGATTCGCGCCAAATACGGGAAATAACTGATAACTGATAACTGATAACTGACAGTTGATAATTCGGAATTAAAAGCTGACAGCTGATAGCTGACGGCTGACCGCTATTCGCTCAGCTCTCAGTTCTTAACTATCAGTTATCAGTTATCAGTTATTAAAGTTTTTTCTTGGCAAATCACGGTTTTGGGCGCATAATTCCTAAAAAAAGATTGCTGATTGTCCGTCGCCGCCGCCGCCGGTGGGTCGAAATTTCTTTCGGGAAACCGAACCGGGCGCTGATGCCGTTAAAACGGGCTATGTCATTAATATTACAGACTGGGGCGGATGAATCCGAATAAATTGTTTCTACGAATACATTTTAGGTATGGCAGTTTAAAACAAATAAGGAGATAGGATTATGGCAAAAACAATAGCTACCATAATGGGTATAGCTTTTATCCTGGTTGGGCTGGTCGGCTTTATTTCCGATAATTTTCTGGGCACGCATCTGAGCATGACGCATAACCTGATTCATTTGATTTCGGGCGCGGTCGCGCTTTACCTGGGCTTAAAAGGCTCTCTTTCAGCCGCCAGATTGTTCTGCCTCGCCTTCGGCGCGGTTTACCTGCTGCTCGGGGTCGCAGGATTTTTGTTCAATTCCGGCACGAATACCACGCTGCCGGATGCCCTGCGGGACGGCGGAACGAATAATCATATGCTTCACGTGCTGCCCGGCGCTCTGGAATTAGGCACGATGGATCATATCGTTCATATTCTAATCGGTCTGGTCTTCCTGATCGGCGGATTCCTGACGCGCGCCGACGTCAATAGAGCGACCGACGCAAGAGTTTGAAAAAGTCAAAAAGTGAAAAAGTGAAAAGGTGAAAAAGTTTGGTTGACATCGCTCAACCCGCTTTTTCACCTTTTCACTTTTTCACTTTTTACCTGTAGGCTTCGACGCTTTCTTCCCGTCTGACCGCCAAATCTCCGACCGCTTCAGCCGGTGATTTAATGTAGTTTTTGTATTTTTCGACCAGCGGCGTTTCCAGCCAGCGTTTTCCGCCTGCTTCGCGATTTAATTTATAAAGCCCGAGTTCCAGATAAAAATTCTCTATCGGCTCCTGCGAGAAACGATAGCGCCAGTCGATCATCGTAAACAGCGGAAACCACGTGTAGCCGATAACCGGAACGCCGTCGGCGCGCAGGTTTTTTATCATCCCGACCGAAGATTCGAGCCATTTTTCGCGGATTTCGTCCGTTCCGACCGCACTGGTTTCGGTAATCATTATCGGCACCTGGTAGCGCTGGTGAAAATGGCGAATCAAATCGACGAAGCCGTTGCCCTCCGGCTCGACGTCGCGAAAGGCGATGCGCCCGCGCCGGTCCAGATAAATCTGCCGCGTCGACCACTGCGGGTAGAAATTCATCCCGACCACGTCGAGCGGAATTTTATTCGCCTGAAGCTCGTCCAAATCGACGACCGGCACCTCGTTGCGAACCAGCCACGAAAAAAGCAGGTGGTCGTGCGTCATTCGACCCGAGATTAAATCGTAGCAAAGATAGCCGCGATGCGTTTCCTCGTTGGCGAGCGACGCCAAATCATCGCGCACCGTGCGCGTCAAGCCGGTCGCTTCGACGTGCACCATCACGCTTTCCGGGTCGATTTCCTTCAGGACGTTGACGGTGCGGATAATGCCTTTCGCCAACTGCATCATCACGCGCAGATAGCCGGTTTCGCCCCTCAGATAAGGCGCCCACAGCCCGCGCATCCCGCACATCAGCGAGTTGATAATCGGCTCGTTCAAAGGCGTGTAGAACTTAATCAAGCCTTTATAACGGGTAGCAAATTCGGCGGCATAGCGCGCGACATACTGCGGGTAATCCTTGTTGACGAACTCGCGTTTGAGCCAGAACGGAGTGCCGTAGTGCATCAAATCCAGAATCGGCGTGATTTTCAGCTCTTGGACCAGATACGGCAGGACTTCGTCCGTCCAGCTCCAGTCGAATTTGCCCGGCTCAGGCTCGACCTTATACCAGGGAACGCCCCAGCGCAGTGCGTGAATCCCCAGCTCGCGCCCCAGCGCCAGGTCTTCGCGCCAGTGCTCGTAGTGCCCCATCAGCTCGTATTCGTCCAGCGGACGATGACCGGGACGAACCTGCGGAACGAATGTGTCTTCGATGCCGGCTGCCCAGATAAAATCCTTGGCTTCGGTTTTGTTCAGTAAATCTGTCGTTATCAAACGAAAAATTCCTCTTTTAGATTGTTTGCTTAAAAAAACTGGAAAAAACAGGATGGAATATGATTCTGAAATCTTACGTTTGAATCTTCTAATTAGCAAACGCTCAGGTGAGTTTCAAAAACAAAAATTCCAAAAATCTTTCGCTGAGACGATTATATTCTCCGCCAAGTTGCTAGTTAAAAACTTTTTTCAGGAAGCGGCGCAGAGTTTTAAGAAAAGTGAAACCAGGGATTTAGACGGATAAAACAGGCTCCGGCGGCGGGTAGGAAAAAGGCTCGAAACGAGAGCGGCGGGCTGACGCCGGAAGGCGCGAATTTATTTTTGTCCTGCCGCGCGGACGAGCCTGTCTAATCCCGTAATCCTGTAGATAACCCGCCGTGCCTTGCGTTCCCCCGTCGGCGCGACGCCTTCGGCATCATTTTTTACAAAGCGCTCAGCCGCACCATATCGAAGGCGGCTGAAGCATCGCGGACGGATAAAGCGATTTTGCCCGAACCGCCGGTGTCAGCGCGCGGCGCTTCGACGATGCCGAGAGTTTCCGCTTCAAGCTGCAAAACGAATTTGTCCTTGATTTTCAGAAAACGAAATTGATGAAAAACGGCGGGCGAAAAACTTTTCGGCAAAGGAAATGTCTCGCCGCCCGAAGTTTTTAAAATCCAGTTTTCGCCGGATTTTTCAATCGCGAAAAAAGGCGTTTCCGCTGTTGCTGCCGCTGCCGTCTCGTCGAACGACGGGTAAACGCCGAAACGGGAATTTTCGCCGGGTGTTTCGTCCAAAAAGCGAAAATTTATCGCCAGCTCGAAATCATCCGACGGCGGCGCGTCCTTGCAGAGAATCGTTTCGTTTTCGCCGCCGCTGCCACTGCTGTTGCCGCCGTCAATTATCAAATTCCCGCCTTCGACGCGCGGCGCGCCGCCCGCCGAAATTTTACGCCAGCCTCTTTTTTCCGGGTTCGCGTTTTCAAACAAATCTTCAAAGCCCGCGGTCAGCGCAAAGCCCGAAAAAGCGGCTTTCGCGTCTTTTGAGAAAAGAGAAATTTGCGGCGCGCTCGCTTCCAGAATTTTCTCGAAGCGGACGGCGTTTTCGTCGAGCGAGATTTTCAGCCGGAGGCTATCGACTTCGACGCGCAGAAGATGAAACGCCTGAAAATCGAAATCTTCGGAAAGCGCGAAAGTCCGCGTCTGCTCGACGCCGTTTTCCATCCACGCGGCGAAAGCCTGCTTTTCGCCCGGCACGAGCAGAAATCTGAAAACTTCCGCCGCGCCGTTTTTTAAACAGACGCCGAACGCGCCGCTCTCGTCGCCCGTCGCCGCGTTTTCAGCCGCCCGCAGCCAGGTTTCGCACAAAAAGCTCGTCGCTTCGGCTTCGCACAAAACCTCGCTTTTCCCGGCGGTCTCGCAAATTAATTGATTGTTTTCGACGCGCCAGTAGCCGGAAAGAATCCGCCAGTCTTCGGCGGAAAACATATCGAAAAAATCCAGCGCTTTCGGCTCGAAGGGCGCGGGCTGCGGCGTGTAGGTCGCGCCGCTGATGAAAATCCGCGCGCCGCCCGCAAAATCCATCCGGTCAATCGCCAGCACTCTGCCGTCGTCCGTCCAGCGATGATAAACGCAGTAAAGCTCGCGGTTATTCGCGCCGCGCACGGCGCTGTTATGCCCGGGACCGATAACCAGACCGGGAATCGTGCGCAGAATCGGAAAGACTTTTTCGCCGTCGGAAAACTGCGTCCATTCCTCGTCTTTTTCGATGTCGCCGGTGACGGCGAAGCTCACGCCGTAGGTTATGTTCTGCCAGTTGCCGCCGCTGAACATCTCGTAATAGACGCCTTTTCGCTTAAAGACGAACGCGCCTTCGACCGTGTGCCAGCGAACGCCGCCTTTCTCCTTTCGCTGCGGGTCGTAAACCTGCCAGTCGTATCTCGCGCGCGTTACGGGGCGCGGCTTGCCTTCGAGCGTGAAAAAATCAATCATCCGGTCGACGACCGTGCCCGTGCCGATATGCGTGTGTTCCAGAAAATCGGTCGCGTAGAAAAGATAACGCGCGCCGTCCTCGTCCTCGAAAACGTGCGCGTCGATGGCGAAATCTTCGGTCGTCAATTTGTGACCGCTGTCGACGAAGCCGCCGTCCGGTCGGTCGGAAACCGCCACGCGCAGCTCCATCAGCGTCTCGTTGCCGACACTGTAATAAAGATAAAATCTGCCGTTATGGTAGGTGACTTCGGGCGCCCAGTAAAAGGGCGCATCGTTTGCGAGAGGCTGCATCGCGCCGCCGATTTCCTGCCAGTTGACCAGGTCGCGCGAGCGCAGAACGCCGAATACTTTGCCGTCGCGCCACAAGCCGGTGCAATAGGCAAAATATTCGCCGCGAAATTTTAAGACAAAAGGGTCGGGAAAAGAATGTGGATAGACCGGATTCAGATATGTTCCGGCAAAAAGAGCGGCGCTGTTTTCCGTCATTCAAAAAAAATCGTCTAAATTAATTTTTAAGCGCCGAGCGACAGCGCAGCGATGTCCCGGTTATTTCCGCCGCCGATCGTTTCCGAATAAGCGACAATCTGAATATCGCTCTCGTCGGACGAAAAATAAAGCATTTCCTGAATCGAATCCGGCGAAGCCGACTCGACTTCGAGCAGAAAAACTTCGGGACGCCGGCGCTGGGTAAAATCGTTGATTTCTTCGATTACCTGAAAAATATCGTCCGCCTCACAGACGTGCGGCTCGTTTTCTTCCAGCCACTGCTTGAAAAAACGCTCCTCGCGCTCTTCTTTACTGATTAATAAAACTACCGGCTGCTGTCCGTTGATGTTCGTCATTTTCCCGCCCCCTAAGCTTGCTTATAGCAAAAGTATAGAAAAAGATTAACAAAAAGAATAAAATTTTTCTGTTCGATTGCTTACATAGGAGTCTATCACCAATCGCGGGATTTTTAAATAAAATTCTGCGGGAGACAGGAAAAATCAGTCAGAAATGAACGCAGGCACACCGAAGTGCGGCGAAAGAAATTTAGCTGCAGATGACACGGAGAGAAAGGAGAAAGTAGAATTATTGTTTCTCTTTCTCCTTTCTCTCTCTCTCTCTGTGTTCTCGGTGGCTGGTCTTCCGCTTTAATCCGGCAAAAGACGTGCGATTGCATTCGTTTTCGAGGGGAATTTTACAAGCCTTCCGGATTTTATATAAACTCATTCAACAACAATCGGAGACGAATTTCGGATGAATGTTCTGGTGTTAAACTGCGGCAGCTCGTCGCTTAAATTTCAGTTGATTGCGACCGACCTCGAACGCATCGCGCAGGACGCCGACCGGCGGCTCGCCTCGGGGCAAATCGAGCGCATCGGCGGCGCGGCGATTATCACTTTCACCGCCGAGGGAAGCGCGCCGCAGCGTTCCGCCGCTCCGGTCAGAGACATTCGCGAGGCTCTGGAGACGGTTCTGCGCTGGGTTACGTCTGAAGCGGCGGGCGTCGAAGGCGTCGGCGGGCTGGCGGACATCGACGCCGTCGGGCATCGCGTCGTCCACGGCGGCGAAAAATTCCGCCAGTCGGTGCTTATCTCGGACGAAATCCTGCGCGGCATCGAAGACTGCATCGAACTTGCGCCGCTGCATAATCCGGCGAATATCAGAGGCATTCTGGCGGCGCGCGAGATATTCGGCAGAGGCGTGCCGCAGGCGGCGGTTTTCGATACTGCGTTTCACCAGACGCTGCCCGAGCAGTCTTATCTCTACGCGCTGCCGTATCAGCTTTATCGCCGCCACCGCGTCCGCCGCTACGGTTTTCACGGCACTTCGCACAGATACGTCGCCTATCGCTATCGCCGTTTGAGAAAACTGGCGCGCGACGAGGTGAATATCATCACGCTGCATCTCGGAAACGGCTGCTCGATTGCCGCCATCAAAAACGGGAATTCGACGGATACTTCGATGGGCTTGACGCCGCTCGAAGGTTTGGTGATGGGAACACGCTCGGGCGACGTGGACGCCGCGATTCTGGAATTTATCAGCGCGAAGGAAGGCTTGACGATTCACGAGGTCGAGACGCTTCTGAACACGCAGTCGGGACTGCTGGGCATTTCCGGTTTAACCAACGATATGCGCGAGCTGCTCGCCGAAGCGGACGAATCGGGCGACCGCCGCGCCCGTCTCGCCATCGAGATTTTCTGTTATCGCGCCCGCAAGTATATCGGCGCATACCTGGCGGCGATGAACGGCGCGGACTCCGTTATTTTCACGGGCGGCATCGGCGAAAATTCCGCCCGCGTGCGCGCGATGATTTGCGAATCGCTCGCGTGGCTCGGCGTCGAACTCGACGAGGACAAAAATCAAGCGCACTCGCGAGGCGGCGAAGGCGTCATCAGCCGGGACGACTCGCGCGTGAGCGTCTACGTCATCCCGACCAACGAGGAACTGCTGATTGCCCGCGACACCGTGCGCCTGATTCATTCTTCCGGCACAAACCCGTCGCAAGGATGACAAAAATGCAAAATGCAAAATGCAAAATGCAAAATATCAGGAATTAGAATTTAGGATTAAATCTATTCTTTCATTTTGCGTTTTGCATTCGTGACGTTTTGCGTTTTCATCCTACTCTTGGGCTTTGTAAAGGCAGGTCGGCTGTTCCGTTCCGACCTCGCATAATCTGATTTGGTTTTTGTCGCGCTCGACGCGATAGGTCGTCGCGCGAATCTGCGCCGGTTTGATGAAGCCGTCGGTTTTGCAGCTGTCTTTGCCTTTGACCGTGCCGGAAACATACGTGAAAGTGACCTGCGAGCCGCTCACTGTAACGCGTCCTTTCATCGAGGTGAAAAGCTCGGTCGTGCAGTCGTAAACCGAAACCTGCGCGTAGTTCGTATAATCAAAGCTGCCGTTGGCGTAAATGTCGTGCTGGTTCGCCGCGCCGTAACCGCTTTTGTAATCGCTGCCCGTCGTGCTGCGATAGCCGTAGGACGAGACCGAGCCTTTGCTCCATTTGCCGACCAATTCCGCGATTCTGATTGTGCCTTCGATTGGTCTGAAGTTGTCTTTCGTTTCGCTTCGGTCTTCGGATTCGGGTTTCGTTTCGCTTTCCTCGCTTGTTTCCTTTCGGTTTTCGTCCGATTGCGCGACGCTTGTGTTTTCGCCGCCCGCGTTTTCGTAAATGTTCAAAATATACCGGCTCACCTCGCTGTTCGGCGTGCTGCGCAAATCGCCGAGGACGGCTTCGCGCATTTCATTTTTGAGCTTTTCCCGTTTGGCTTCGTCCCACGCGTTTATCGTCGTGACGGTTTTCAGAAAACCGCTGAGACTTTCGCCGCCGGATTTCTGCGCCCTGCGCCATTGATTGACGATTATTGTCTGAAGCTCGTCGCGCTGCGCGGCGGAAAATTCTATTCCGAGCGCGCGCCCGTAATATCTGATAATCTCGTCGGCGTCGTTTCGCGTCAGCGGCGGATTTCCCGCCACTAAAATTTCGCCGGATTGCGCGTAAACGTTCGCGGCGGCGAAAGAAATCGAAATCGTAATCAGTAAAAGCGCTTTAAAAATAAATCGTCTGTTTTTCATAATCTCTCCTTTAATTTAGCCATCGCCGAAAAGCGCGAAGGCGCGGCAGATTCAAAATAATTTCCGCGCCCCGACGCTCTTTGAAAGCGAATCTCGCGCTCTTCGTTTTCAGCTCGCGCGGCGGATTCCTTTTATTTGCATTTTCTGAGCGACCAGCGAATCGTGACTTCATTGCCCAATTCGTCGGTAAAGGTTTTGCTGCCCGCAATCAGGTTCGGATTTTTCGGGTCAACCGTGTCTTCAATCTCGACGCCTTCGCTCGAAAAGCTCATCTCGCTTTCGTGAGTCGTGTCCGACGGCGGGTTCTGGTCCATCATGCACCAGCCGAAAGGCTTGACGACGGTGTGGTGCGTGCGCGTCGCCTGAATTTCGGGAACGAGGAACGTCAGGCGAAAACGCGCGCCGTTGATGTTCATCACGCCGTCGCCTTCCGCGCCGCTCAGCTTTCCGATTTCCCTTATCAGCGAAGACGAATTCTGCCCGGCGGTGCGCGGCGGGTCGGGGAAGCAGTCGGTCGTGGTCGTCCAGTTGTCCTTTTCGTCCGTGATGCGCGCGGCTTGGGCGCTGATTGCGCCGCTGAGCATCATCGAAATCGAGCCGTCCTCGTTGACGTCGCGCGTCGAGCCGGAGACGTCGAAAGTCGCGCTGTAATCGTAAGACCATTTGTATTGGTTCGTGCCCGAATAATACTGGTCGGAAATATGCTGACCTTTGGCGGTCACTTCCGTGCGATTTTCGGTTTTCCGCTTCGTGATTTCGATTTTTCCGGTCACGCCGCCGGTGCATTCGCCTTCGGTCTGAAATTCCAGCCCGCCGATGCCGATGCCGCGTTTGGAAAACGATTCGATGGTGAAATGCGACACCTTCTGGTCGCCGTGAACGTAGGTGAATTTCGCGGTCGGCGCGCCCTGCTGCGTATCGGGCGAGACGGAAGCGTCCAGCGCGCCCGCTTCGAGCCGCGCGTTGACTTTGCTCGCGTCCTGTTTGTGGACGGTTTCGGCGTCGATGGTAATCTGCTCGCCTTTTTTCAGACGGTTTTTCGGCGCTTTGCTTTCGATTGCGACGCAGCCGTAGTTGCGCCAGAAGCTGCGCGCGGCTTTATACATATCGTTCGTGTAATTCCAGACTCCGGCGACGAGCGCGCCCGCGCCTTTGTCGGTGCGCTTGTTGTCTGCGGGATTGCTTCCGGTGTTGACCTTGACGACGATTTTGCCGAGCTTCGCCGGGGTCAGGCTGCCGCCGTCGGCGCGGTTGTCAATCTCGATTTTGTTGTTCGTGATTTCGTAAAGAAGGCGGGTTGCGCCGTCTTTGAAGTTAACGTCCGTCATTAACCCGCGCTCGACTGCGAGGTCGTAGCCGCGGACGATTTCCAGCGCATCGGCGGTCAAATCGTAATGCGTCATCTCGGCTTCGTCGTTGACGTAGCCGGTCGTTTTCGTATTGACCGTCACGTCGCGCATCGTCGTCGTCGACGTGCCGTCAGCCGCCGTGATGAAGTATTTCATATTGATGTAGGCTTTTCCTTTTCCGGCGGTGATGCCGTTCGCGTCCGGGCAGGCGGCGACTTCGGCGCGCCAGAACATTATGTTTTCCTTGCGGAATTTTTTGCCGTCGGTTTTCGAGACGGCGTCGATGATTTCCGTGTGCTTGATTTCGACGCCGAAAGTCGTGCCGTCCTTGATAAATTTGCTTTCGACTTTCCGCGTGCGCTTGACCGAGGCTTTGTCGGTGTCGAAAATTTTCTTGTCCTCGCCTTCGGCTTTGATTTCCTTGTCGGTCAGCGTGGTTTTGATTTCCGGTTTGCCGTCCTGCTGCTGTTGCTGCTGCTGCTGCGACGGTTGCGGAAACGGCTGAAAACGCTGCTGCGGAAGCGGCTGAAAGCCGAAGGCGAGCTGCCGCCAGTCAAACTGCTGCGGCGGCGCGATTGTCCGGCTGACGGT
>JALZHR010000580.1 GCA_030860665.1 Acidobacteriota bacterium | reverse complement strand
ATTGACAGGCTGAAAAAAGTGAAAAGTGAATAACGAAAAGTGAAGAGTTATTCGGTGTTTGTCCTTCACTTTCCGCTTCCTGTTCAAATCTTGGTTTGGAGAGAGAAATGTTAAGATTTACCAGAGAATTACCGCGCCAGTATGTAGTATTGCCGCTCGCTTTTTTCATCTTTTTCGCCGCCTTGTGCTTTACCGGTTCAGCCGAAAGCGCGCAGAGCAAAAACGCGGCGAAGACAAAAGCTGCGCCGTCGAACAAAAAAGCGCAGGCGAAAGCCACGCCGACGCCGAAAAAAACGACTGACAAAAAAGGCAAAACGACAAACAATTCTTCTGCAAAATCCGAGAAGCAAGCCGCGTCGAAAAATAAAGCCGCCGACAAATCCAGACAATCCTCGTCGAAGTCCGCTGCCGCGGCGAATCAGAAAAATTCGGCTAAACAAACAAAAGACGCGAAAGCAAAAGACGCGAAAACGAAAGACGCGAATTCCAGACAAAACGCAAAAAACAGGAAAGACGATTCCAGACAGCAGAACGCGAAAAATACGAAATCGAATAATTCAAAATCCGACAATTCAAAAAATAAATCGGACGCAAACAAATCTTCTTCTTCCAGAACGACAAATTCGAGAAACACGAGCGCGAAAACAACCGAAAGGAAACCCGCGCCGACCGGCAGAAATACAAGCAAATCGACGACTTCGACAAACAGAACGACGCCGGTGCGAACAAATGACGAAACTCCGAGCGAGATGCCGCAAATTATCGTGACGGACGTTTCGGCGCGCCTCAGAAGCCAGGCGCAGGCGAGCGCGCCGGAAGTCAGCCGCATCCGCCTCGGAACGATTTTAAAGGTTACGGGAAAAAATCCGGCGTGGTATAAAGTGCAGTACACGGCTTCGGGCGGAAAAACCGCGAACGGCTGGATTTCAGCCAATTCGGTCAACGATTTGAACGCCGGAGCGCGCGAGGAGCTTTACCGCCAAATCGTCGACCGCAATTACAGAGCCGAGATGGATTTTGCAGCGGCTTCCGAAATGGTCGATTTTCTCACGCAGGTCAGCCGCGAACTTTCCGGCGGCTCGAACGCGGCAGCCGAGCTGGAATTGAAACGCCTGCTGGCGCTGCAAACCGCCTTGAAAAAAATTCCTTCCGGTCAGAGCGACCGCTCGCCGTATCGGGAATTTCTCAAAGCGCACGAGAAATCAGTCATTTACAGCGACCCGGCGGCTGAGTGGTATGTCGTTTCAAATTTGTTCTGGGATTTGCATAAAAAATATTCGACGACCGCTCTTGCCGACCAGATAGCGTGGCAGGGCGCGGAAAATCCGCTGCCGGGCGAATGCGAAGGCTACGTCAACTGCTATCTTTTTTCCCAGCGAATGACCAGCGGCGAATATCTGCGCCTGCATCCCAACGGCAGAAAAGCGCCCGAAGCGCTCGCCAGCCTGACGAGATTTTTGTCGTCGGTCGTCGACGATTTGGAGAGAAGAACGTCTTTTACCGGTCCGACCGACGTAACCGACCGCGCCGACTTTAACAATCTGATTGCCGAGCTGCGCACAATCGTTTCGCGCCTGCCCTATATCGAAAAGGAAAAAACGCTCCAGCAGTTGAAGCAAATCGCCGAAGCGTATCGCTAGGTTATTAAATGCAAAATGCAAAATGCAAAGTGCAAAATCAGGAAATAATTCCATTTTGCACTTTGCATTTTGCATTTTGCATTGATTACGCTTTTCATTCCGGCGTCTAAAACTTAAAATCTAAGTGTGTTAAAGGATTCATACGGCAGGCGGATTCACGATTTGCGCATCAGCCTGACCGACCGCTGTAATTTTCGTTGTTTTTACTGTCTGCCGGACGGCGAGCCGCCGCTCGCGCGGAAAGAGACGATTCTGACTTTTGAAGAAATCGCGTATCTCGCGGAAATTTTCGTCGCGCTCGGCATCGAAAAAATTCGCCTGACCGGCGGCGAGCCGCTCCTGCGCCGCGACCTCGAAACGCTGGTCGAGAAAATCGCGCTTCTGAAAAGTCCGAAGTTTAAAGACCAAAGTCCAAACTCCGAAGACCAAATCCCAAATCCCAAATCCCAAATCCCAAATCCCAAATTGATTGATTTGGCTTTGACGACGAACGGGCATACTTTGGCGAAACGCGCCGAAAATCTGAAGCGCGCCGGGCTTGACCGCGTGACGATTTCGCTGGACAGCCTGCGGCGCGAGAATTTTCAGAGAATTACGGGCGTCGATAAATTAGAGGAAGTTTTGACCGCGATTGAAGCCGCGCAGCGCGCCGGTTTGAACCCGGTCAAAATCAACTCGGTCATCGTTCGCGGCTATAACGACGATGAAGTGGTCGCGCTGGCTGAATTTGCGCGCGCTCAGAGCGTTTCGATGCGCTTCATCGAATATATGCCGCTCGATTCGGCGCACGAATGGAACAAAAATCTGGTCGTTTCCGGCAGGGAAATCCGCGAAAAAATCGAGCGGGCTTTTCCGCTTACGCTGAAGGAAACTTCGCGCGGCGCGGAAACCGCGTGGAAATACGGTTTTGCCGACGGCGCGCCGGGCGAAATCGGGATTATCGCGCCGGTGACGGAAATGTTCTGCGGCGCGTGCTCGCGTATTCGCCTGACGGCTGACGGGCAAATCCGCACCTGTCTTTTTTCAACCGCCGAATATAATCTGCGCGACGTTCTGCGCGGCGGCGCGAGCCGCTCGGAAATAATCGAATTTATCGAATCGGTCGTGATGAAAAAAGAACCGCGCCATTTCATCAACGACAAGGAATTTGCGCCCGCCTCGCGCTCGAT
>JALZHR010000521.1 GCA_030860665.1 Acidobacteriota bacterium | reverse complement strand
GCTCCAGACAATCGTTTTCGGCTTCTTTAATCGCCCAAAGCTTTTCCTCGATGGTCGGCATTGCCTCCAAAATTCTCGCTAAATCTTTTTTGACGGCGCCGACGCTGGTCAAAAAGTCTTCGCCCTTATTCAAATCTTCGACCGACCAGTATTTGGTTTTAATAAACGGGCAGCCCAGTAAGTGCAGAACCAGAGCGCGATTCAGACCGGTCGGATAATGCTGCGCCAGACGGCGAGCTTCCGTCTCGGCGAGATTTAATTTTCGGCAAGCCGTCTTCACCAGGCGCAAAAATCTCTCTTGCGAAATCCCGCACCAGTTATCCAGCCATTCGTCCCAGCTTCGCGTTTTCGCCGAAGCCGTCTGGGTCGGAAGGGGCGCGCCTTCAATTTTTACTTTCAATTTTTTCCGTTCCTCATCGCTTATCGGAATCAATTCAGAACCGTTGCCGTTAAAGGCGGAACATTTAAGCATTTTTCTTTTTTGCCCGGTTTGTTTGACTACTGCCAGATATTCGCCGAACGGATTATCTGGAATCACGATTCTGTTGCCGCCCCTGAATCCTGAAGCGAAAACGCGCTCAAGCTGCTGCGTCTTGACCAGATTGTATTTTTCCACCAGCAGATTTTCAGCCGACATACCGCCGCCGACGATTACGAGAAGGTCTCTGCCTCTCATTCCGAAATTAATATTGTTCTCGTAAACTTTGTCTGACAGATGCTGCTTAACGGCTGCGGTCTGCCCTTGTCCCCGCTCGTTGTAGAGAGTGACTTCCAGCGTGGCGGCGCCGGCGGCGCCGATTAATTGAACCGCAGAGTTTTCGGGATACTTCATTCGAGACTCCGAGACAATCGTTTTTCCGCTGCTGAAAGTCTTCTTTGCGTATTCCCAATCGCCCCAGTTCCATTTCACTTCCGTTTCCGGAACAATCGAGAAAACGTTTTTGCCGTCCGATTGGTCAAAAATCGGCTCCCAGATTAAATCGAATGCGTCGCCGATTTCGCGCATCTTGTCGGAAAACAGATGCTCGCGCCACGCAAGTCCCTGATTGTCGAGTCCGATTTCAACGTGCTGCACTGCTGTTTCTACCTCTCTTTTTCTCGTCGAAATATTTATCCAACTCTCTTCTGAGTTTTTTGACACCGTATGTCCTCAGAATGTATTTTAAAAAATCTTCCAACGGTTTCGGATTAATTCTGACTATCTGCTCTTTTTTCAGTCCGAGGCTTATCATCGTCTCGCTCAAGCCGAAAAATCCTCCGTTGCCGCACCACTGGTCGTTTGCTTTTTCGATTAGCCCTTTAATCATTTCCTGGCTGCCGTACTTTTTCATCAAAAGCGGCAATAACCCTTCTCGCACCGCCTTCGTTAACGCTTCGTCCTCGATTTCGGCGTCTTCTTCAAAATCGTCCCTGTAGCTTTTCAAATACTGCAAACACATCCTCGCCTGGTCTCCGATTTCGGTCGCCGACCGCCTGCCGTTGGTGTACGAATAAAATTCTAAAGCCTTCCGCAGCGTTCCGGGATTTTGCCTTTCGAGCGATGAACCGGAAAAGGCTGCCCATAAAATCGTTCCGGAATAGTCTTCCTTCCAGGTTTTCCTATCGAAATTACTCGAGTGAAAGTCCTTCGCCGCCACATCAAATCTATCGCGGCGTTTGATGTGATTGCCTTCTTTATTTAAATGTTCCTTAAGCCATTGACGATACAGCACGAGAAATTCCAGTTGGGTCGCGGTCGGTTTAAAATCAATCTGCGGGAAAAGGCTTAAAAGTATAATCGTCTGCTTTGCCAGAATTAGGGGATAATGCCCGCTCCTTTTGGCTTCCGCCGCGTCCTGCTGAATCCGCTCCCACCATTTTTCCGCGTTTCGTTTCAGATGCTTGTCCGCTTTCGCATAATGAATGAAACGCGCCAGCTCACCTATATAGTCAATCCCCGGTAAAACCGGTTTGGGCAAGCGTCCGTTTTGCATTTGCCGGCACAAATCGGCGATGCTGCCGCTATTGTCGAAGTCGCCTCTTCCAATTAAAACCTTCCACAAAAACGGAGCGATTTCGCTAAAGCCCGGCGGCGAATCCGCGTTCCACATAGCGATAATTCTGTCGCTGAAGCCGACAGAAACCGAAAATTTGTCCGCCGCTTCCGACATCTTTCTGGTAACTTTGGGACGATTATGAATTTCGACCGCCTGTGTCGGGAAAAAGGCTTTTTCAAAATTAAGCGGAAATCTATTTACAAATTGCCGCCAAGCCGAATATTTATCGGTTACGCGCGCGCTGAACGCTTCCCAGTGAGCTAAAACATACGACGCCAGACTATCTTCCATCTCATTGCTGTCCGGAACTAAATCTTTTTCGACTTCACGATAAAGCAACTGCGCGTTTTCGACAGTCTCTCCGAAATAAATATTCCAGAGCGGCACGTCGCTGTTTAATGGCTTTATCAAATTCAGCCAGGGCTCTAAATCTTTGCGGCGCAGCTTGTTGCCGTTCTGCCACAGGCGGCGCAAAAAACCGACGAACCATTGATAGTTTTCCGCCGTTATCGCGGCGAACGTCAGATTGTCGTCTTCTTCTGTCGGGTTGCCGCCGATACGCTGCAAATTGCAGATTGTCTGGACGACAGGATTGTCAGGCATAAGCTGCCTGATTCGTTCTTCGAGCCGCGCGTCGAAATGAAGTCGCTCCATAGCCGACGCTTTGACCAGAGGCTCTCCGTTTATCTTGAACCAGTCGCGGTAAACCTTCGGCAGGTTCTCGAATTCAGGCAGTTCCTCGTGATTGATAAGCTTTTCATGATAAACAAGCGATTCACCTTCGGGAGCGTCGATTGTTTTATCAAGCAGCTTGAGCAACGCCTCCTGAACATATTCGGGCAGATTTTCCGCTTCACCGAAACGCGCCGCATAGGTCAGCAGATTTATGCTTTCGGGCGCGTCGCCCGCTTGAATTTTGGCGAAAAGCAGAGCTCGGTAATTGTTAGGAGCATAAGGCTGACAACGTTTGTTTAATATTTCGTTAAAAGCGTCGGTCGCGCCGCCCGATAAGGAGTTCCACAACGCCAGTTCCGCGCGTTCGCAGGCTTCGCCCGCTTCGCCGAACGAATCGAGAATCGCTTCAAATGCCTTCTCCCGATTCGCCAGGAATAAAAATTTCCTGGCATCCCAAAACGGTGGGCGCTCGGCTTTGCCGTCGAGCCAGTTTTTGAGTTTTTCAAGCGTATCCGTATCGAGAGCTCTGATTCCCGGCGAGCGAAACGTTTTCAGCAAACCCGCTTCGCGCCAGGTCGGAAACGGCGACAATTCGACTTCCGGAAATTCGTTGAGCAGCCTGGCTAGAGCTTTCTCGTCCGAGGATAAATCTTCGCCTCCGGCAGCATATTCATCGCATAATTTCGTGTAATCTTTCTGAAAATGTATTTCGCCGGGCTTGACCATTCGCGGAGCAAAATCGACAAGATTCGTCTGTCCGCCCGCCGCCGGACTGATAACCTGTAGCGGCTCGCGCCACTCGCGCGAATGGGCTGAGAAATATGCCCGCGTGCTGCCTTGTCCCTGACTGCAACTGATGGCAAAGTTGTTTGCCACGCTTCGGCTGACGCCCCAACCGGCGCTCAAAAAACGACGCAGCGGCGGCGGCACAGCAGACCAGACGGCAAACACGCAAAGAAAAAAATCTTCTTCGGAAATATTTTCGGAAATATCGACCGGAATGCCCGACAAAATAAACGGCACTGCTTTTTTTACAAAGGCGGCGGTTAAATCGTTTTCAACCGGTTCGGGAAGCTTGATTGAGATGAGTTTATAGCCGTCAGGAAAGGAATTATCCATTATCGGAAATTCTTTGGCTTCTTCTTCAATTTCAAGTTGAAAACCATAGATTTGGTCGCTTTCGTCAAGCCTGATGCCGCCAAAAGGCGCGCCCTTCATCGCTTTGAGAAACATCAGCGGATTTATTTCTTCGGTTTTCTTTATCTTTTCGTTTTGGTCTGCCGCCTTGTTTTCACTTGCCTGTTTATTTCCGTTCGGCTCGTTTTCTTTGACGGTTAAATAACGTCCGAGCTTGTAGCGGCGACCTGTCCCCGCATTTTCGCCCTTTTCAAACCGCCGCCTGACGCGATAAAACACCGGCTGCGGCTCGCTGTTCTGCGTCGCGACGAAGGGGCGCAAAACCGTGCCGTAGGGAAAATTATTTGAAACCTCATCTTCGTTTTCGGCTTCGATGTCCAGAGTTTTCGGCTGGCAATGGCTTATCAGCTCGGGCGGGAAATGTCTGGATTTTCCGAGCAGGCTGTATTCGATAACCGTCCCGTTGTCGCTCACGACCGGTCCGTCTTTGGAAAAGCAGAATTTTCCGAACTCCAGCCGCTCTACGCGCAGCAGAGCATCGTTTTCAGGTATCTTCTCAACATTATGTGACATTGAAAATTACAAGCAAAATTTACTGGCTGCTGCCGCCGCCGTTGTTTCAATCGATGGATATATTCCGCTAATTTTCGCTGTTCCCGTTTTCGTCCGGCTCGACCGAGGAGTAACGATTTTCCAGGTGAACGGCATAATCGTTATTTTCCATCTGCACGTCGTAGGAATAATAATTCATCAAGCTTTTATCCACAGACATCAGCAATTTCATAGCGATGACCGAGAGCGGGAAAATAAAGGTAATGACCAGCAAACCGATCCATTGTTTTTGAAAACTGAGAGCATCGACGTCGCGTCGCGCCGCGTCGGCTGATTCGCCAAAGGCAAATTCTCTTTTTAAATCTTCGACTTCCTTCTGGTCTGCGCCCGTCCATTTCGGCGGTCGCCCCCAATACAAATCGTCGATTATCGTCATCCGCTCGAAAAAGTCGTAATCTCTGTCTTCAAAACGAAATTTCGGCTCGGCGTCGCGCTCTTCAATGATTGGTTTGCCCGGATTGGAGTTCCGAAGCTTTTTTATCCAGTTCGTAATGCGCTGCTTTTCCCTTTCGGCGTCGGCTTGCAGACCTTTAATGGCTTCTTCGGTCAGAGTTGCTTTAGTCTCGGCTCCGGCTAATAGACCTGAATTTTGATCGAGCGCTGTTTGCGCATTTGATTCATTAACGCGCGCGCGATTTAATTGCTCCTGAGCGCGCGCAATTCGCGCGGCGCGGTTTTTCGTATTACGACTGTTTTGCGCGGCGGATAATCTTCTTTGCGCCGTTGTAACTTCTTCTTTTGCGCGTCTTAGATTTTCGCGCAGTCGTCCGACTTCTTTCTGCGCATCGGTCAATTGTGTCTGCGCTCTTTGATTCGCCTGATCTTCGATAGTGTCTTTGTAAGCGACCGCGCCTTTCGTCTTATTTACCTTATCCTGATAGTCGCGAAACTGCGCGATGGCTTCGCCTCTGACGCTTTCGTCGTGGACTCGCTTCTGGATTTGCCCGTTAAAAAACAAAACCTCGATCGGCTGCGCGGTGGCGTAGGCGGCGAGAACGATAATGAACAACCGAACGCAAAAAGCACCGCCGATTTTAAACGCCGATTTCCAATCATTCGTAAAACGGCTGAGGTCTGTTACCACCCATTGCCGCTCGTAGATGACGATAATCAGGGCGAACATCAGCGCGAATAAAACGGCGAATATAGTGTAAAAACCGATTTCCAGCCGCCCGTTGTGAAGCACCATATTCCAGAAAAAAGTCCACGCCGCCAAATCGAAAAGAAACATAATGGAGAGCGCCAGGGCAATGGCTTTCAGCTCGTAAAGCACGCAGCGAGTCAATTGGCTCGTGCCGTAAATATCGAGATGGAACAATTTGACCAGAAAGCCGAGAAAGCCGTCGATTCTCTGAGACTGAGGCTGCTGAGAGACGTAAATCGTCTTCTGCTGACTTCTTCCTGAATGATGCCCGTTCGAGGAGCCGGTATTTCCGGAAGGACGTGTTCTCGGCTCGGACGTTACAAAAGGACTTGACATATAGCGAACCTTATTTTTTTCCTGAAATCTGAATCAGGTTCAGATGTTTTTAACCGGAACTTTCATTTTCACCGGCAGTTTTGCCTGCGGCTTCAGATGCTGCTCCGTAACCTCCGCCACGGAACCGCGACATTTGCCCGTGGCGATAAAATAAATTGCGTCCCGAACGCCGAAAGGCTTCCACTTCAGAAGCAATTCCTCGCCCCGTTCGTGAAAGGCAGCCAGCACCTGACCGTTTTCGTCGGCGAAAGGCTTGCCGCCTTTTTCCTCGCCGTTAAATCCCCACGGGCTGCAAACTCCGACTGCAAATTTAGCCTTCTCCGGATGCAATGATTTACTGATTTTCTCCAGCAAGCCCACGCCGAGCATTTCGCGCGCCTGAACTACCGGATTAATCAATCTTGCCATTCGCTCGGGATTCGGAGCCGACTCGCAAAGTTGGTCGATATGCGTCAGCAGGAGTAAAAATCGCTTTGCCTTGAGAGCAGGGCGGCGTCTCGGACTATACTTGGGAACAGTCTTGCGGCGAATCCAATAATTTATCTTCTCCTTAAGTCGTATCGGACGATTGTAGATTGCCCTTTCGTCCCTGGAATTCGAGAGCAAACTGGTCATATGTTTATAAAGCAGAGGAATGTTGGGATTTGACGCATCGACACAGAGGATTATCGACGAAGCTTCACGAAGATTATTAAACACCTCATTTTTTTGCTCCTCGGATTGCTCCCTTATAATCCGCATGGTCGAATCTTCTTCATCGCTTGATTTTCCCTTCATCTTTTCCTCCATTTGTGCTACAGGGAAAAGAATACCGCCGCCGCTGTCGATTAACTTTCCTTCAATGTCTACTTCAAGCGGTAATGAAAATAACCCTTCGGGATTTTCTTCCGTCACGCAAATACGAAAACCGTAATTATCGATTTTCTGAGTAGCGTCGTATTTTGATTCTTTATTTAATACACTGCTTATGGCTAGCTCGATTTTCTTGGCAAGTTCCGGTTGAGGATAAAATTCCAGGCTGATTCCGTCTTCGCTGTACATTTCGCAGGCACGCTCGATTGCAGCCAGCAAAGTTGTTTTGCCCGATTTAGGCGGTCCTATCATGGCGAAGCCCTGCGA
>JALZHR010000507.1 GCA_030860665.1 Acidobacteriota bacterium | reverse complement strand
GAATATACCAGGTTCCGTCCTGCGGGCGGAACACGGCAATATCGTTGACGCCGTCGCCGTCAAAATCGCCGCTCTGCGGAATGTCGCCGCTCGCGCCCCATTTGACCGCCGCCAGCGCGCCGTCCGAGCTGCGGTTGATATACCAGTAGCCGTTAGACGGGCGGAACACGGCGATGTCGTTTCGACCGTCGCCGTCATAATCGCCGACGACCGGAATGTCGCCGTTCAAGCCCCAGCGGATTCCGCTGTAAGTTCCGTTCGAGCTGTATCTGATATACCACGTTCCGCTCGACGGGCGGTAAACCGCCAAATCCGTGCGGTCGTCGCCGTCGAAATCAGCCGCTACCGGGATGTCGCCGTTCGCGCCCCATTGCTCGGCTGAAAAAGCGCCGTCCGAGCTGCGCTGGATATACCAGTAGCCGCCGTTCGGTCGAAATACGGACATATCGCCGATGCCGTCGCCGTCGTAGTCGCCCAGCACGGGTTTATCGCCCGAGAGACCGAAGTGCAGCGCGCGGAAAGAGCCGTCCGAGCTGTCCAGCGAATACCAGTTGCCGTCCGACGGGCGGAAAACGGATATATCCTGAATTCCGTCGCCTTCAAAATCGCCGCCGACGTGAACGGCGCGAAGCTGACCGCGAATTTCTCCGTTAGGATTGTTCACGCTGGCGATGACGATGTAACACAAGCCCGCGCGCAATTGCGCCGCCTGTTCGGGCGTCACGGCAAACGTCTGAACCGGGAAAAATCCGCTTCTGCCGCCGACCGTTCCGAGATTGAAAAGCGCCGGAGCGTTTTCGCCCGGCAGCGCCGGACAGTTGATGCTCGCCGTCGTCTGATTGCTCGACAATCCGAAGAATCCGGCTGAAACCTGAAGCTGTGTTCCGGCTTCATTAAGAAGCGCAAAGGCGAAGCCGCGAGCCTGCGTGCTGACCTGCGGAACGACTTGATTGCCGCGTAATTTTGCCTTGAATAAACGCGACTGATTCGGCGTCGGCGAAGGTGACGGCGAAGCGGTCGGCGATGCCGTCGGGCTGACCGTCGGCGATACCGTCGGAGAAACGGTCGGGCTGACAGTAGGCGAAACCGTCGGACTCACTGTAGGCGAAACAGTCGGCGAAACGCTCGGTGATACCGTCGGCGAAACGCTCGGGCTTACTGTCGGGCTGACCGAGGGCGACGGACTCGGCGTCGGGTTGGCGCAGAAGAACGTGCCGGAGAGAACCGTCGTGTTTCCGTTTCGGATTGTAATAACCGTGCCCGGCGTGATGTTCATCTGCGTGTCGATAAACACCTGACCGTTTCCGTTATCTCTCAGTTGGATATTGCCGACGTCAACGCCGTTGACGAAAACGTCCAGCACGGTATTGTCCGGCAGACTCAGAAAGCGGACGAAAACCTTCAACTGGTTGTTGTTGGAATGTCTGAACTGAGCGAAGCCGCGCGGCACGCGACCGTTAATCGGCGCGCCCGAAAGAGTCGCAAACAGAGGTCCGTCGCCGCAGGCGGTCGGCGAGCCGGTCGGCGATGCGGTCGGCGAAACGCTCGGCGATGCGGTCGGCGAAACGGTCGGCGTCGGCGAGCCTGAGACGACGAACGTGCCGGAAAGTATATTGGTCGAGCCTTGCCTGACCGTTATCACGTCGCCCGGCTGAATGGTCGGCGTGTTCTGGTTGCGGTCGCTTCTAAGCTCCAGCTCGCCCGTCTGCGACGAGTTGACTCTTATCTGACCGATGAAATTGTTGTTTATGTAAACGTCTAAATTCGTGTTCGGCGGCAAATTAACCGAAAAAATTTCCAGTTCGAATTTGCGCAGATTGTCCGATTCGAGTTTGTATTCGGCGATGCCGAAGGGAGAGACGCCGTTGATTGGCGTGCCCGTCAGCGACGCCTGTAATTTTAATTGTGGAGGATTCGGCGGATTGTTTGCCGAAGCCGTAAAGAAACCGATTAATGGAACGCTAATCCAAGCCAGAACGGCGAGAATCGTGAACGCGAACGTCCAACGCCTGTGGAAGTATTTCTTGTCTTTCATTTTCCTAACCCTCTTTTCGTAATAACCGGGAGAGCAAAAGCAAACCGACTTTCAGACACAAACTGCGGTTCTAAAAATCGGCGCTGCAATAAAGCGTTGTAATTAGCTTATGTGTCAAGGCTACTCTTTTAAAATTTTTAATTCAAGGTTTTTTTTAGTTAAACACCGGGCTTTAAATTACTGCATTCCGCCTGCGCTTTGTTCTATAGATAGACAGCTTAAAAATAAACCGGAAACTTTATCCGTAAGCCGTCTATTCGCAAGATTAGAGGCGGTCAGCGGAAGCTGATAATTTCCGATATTGCGGGTCAGGCGGTTTCCAGACAAAAAAAAGACCGGACGGAAAATCTTTCCATCCGGTCTGCGTTTAAACGTTCGCCGTTTTAGTTAGCGGACATCATCTTTTTCGATAACGAGATTGTTTCGCACCTGGAAGACGTTCGAGACGCTGTTTGCCAGAATGTTCATCAAATCGTAGTCGCCGCGATTGCGGACATAGCCTTCAAGCTCGACGCGTCCGCCCTGAACGATGATTCTGACCGACGGATTCGGCTCCCAGAGGTAACGATACAAGCCCTTGTCGGCAAACGACCGCAGGATTTGACGGCGAATCGAATGGTCGAATCCCGAAGGCGGCAGCACTTCGATATTGTTGACGACGCTTTCGACGCCTTCAATATCCTCGACGGCGTTTTCCGCATCGTCTTTGTTTCTCGCCACGGCTACCTTTCCGGATAAAATCACGGTGTTGCCGCTCATCTCGAATTTGATGTTGTCAAACACGCCGTAATACGGCAGCTTAATCAACTGCTTGAAAACCTTCTGTTCAAGCGTGCGTGAAGAATTTCGCTTATTGTTGTCGGCGTATCTCTGAGCGTTTGCATCGACAGCCGAAACGCCGAAAATTGCTACGACCAAAATCAGAAAATATCTTATGAATTTCATATGTTCTCCCTCTCGTATTCAAGCAAAATTTATGAATATGATTACTCGCTTGTTTACGTTGAATAAGATGAGAGAAACCGCCAAAAAGATGCCGGAAAACTTTACTTTTTTGTAAGGAATCCGGTCTGCCGCAGGGCTTCGTAAAGGACGATTCCGGCGCTGGTGGCGAGATTGAGGCTGCGGATTTTCGGGTTCGGCATCGGGATGGTCAGACAGCGTTCCCAATTGGCTTTGAGCAAATCCTCGGGCAAGCCGCGAGTCTCGCGCCCGAAGACGAGACAATCGTCGTCGCGAAACTCGAAATCGGTGTAGCTCTTATCGGTTTTCGTGGTCAGGTAGAGAAAGCGCGAATCGGGCAGGGCTTCGTAAAGCACGTTCAAATCGCGGTGACGAAAAAGCCGCACCTCGTCCCAGTAATCCAGCCCGGCGCGGCGCACGGCACGGTCGTCCAGCCGAAATCCGGCGACGCCGACAATATGCAGCGAGGTAAAAGTCGCCGCGCATAAACGCGCGATATTGCCGGTATTCGGCGGAATTTCAGGCTCGACCAGAGCAACGTGCAGCATTCTTAAAGTGAAAAAGCTGAAAAGCGAAAAAGCGAAAAAGGCGGTTGACGGGATTCGACGAACTTTTTCACTCTTTCACTTTTTCACCTTTTTCACCTTTTTCACCTTTTTCACCTTTTTCACCTTTTCCAACTTCGAGAAAGTTCCGGCAAAAGGTCTTCCACTCGATTTTCTGAAAGCCGAGCCAGCCGAAGCTTGCGGTCGCCACGTTGCGGACGGCTTCCAGGACGCCGTCGGCTTCAAAAATATTCGGTTTTTCGTGCAGACCGATGACATAGACCGAGAGCGCTATTTCTTCCTTTTGCAGGCAGAAATTATTGTTCGATTTGCTGGTGAAAAAATGCGACGTTTTGGCGTCTTTGTCGGCTTCCTTTTCGGTCGGGTCGTGCGTCGGCTGGACGCTTATTATGATTTCGTCCGCCGCGTCCGTTATCCGGACGATTTTCACCCAATCGTTTTTGCCGGAGCCGGGCAGGGTAATGCGCACGAAATCGCCTTCGCGCGCCTTTTTTCTTCTGGTCAGAGGCTTTCCGCCTTCGTCGAACAGCTGGAACGCCGTCACGCCCGAATCGGCTTCCCAGTGGTTGACGTCGTAAAGTTTTTTCTTGAACGATTTAAAGGCTTCGATGGTCTCTTCGGGCGATTTGAACACGCGGCGCGCGCTGGTGACCGAGCTTTTTCCGTCCTCGGAAGCGTCGGCTTCTTTTAGCAGGTTTTGAATTTTTTCGCTCATTTTATCTATACTAAAGCGCAAAAAATAGTCTGACAAGTATTTTCTTTGAAGCATCTAAATCCGGCTAATTTTCATCAATTCAAATAGTTTCAAACAGCGGGCTGTGCCGAATTTCACGGTTTGTGCTAAAATCCGCGAGTGTCGAATTACAAAAGTTCTAAAGTTCTAAGGAGATTGCAATTAGTGTTTTCACACTTTAAGACCTTCGGTTTACTGGTTTCGTTATGCCTTGCGGGCGTTTTGTCTGCCGCCGCACAGCAGGAAGCTAAAACGCAGCAGCAGCTACGGGAAAAGCCTAAAAAGGAAGAAAAAGCGAAACAGCCGCAGGCAGCCGATTTAAGCAAAAACGCGACCGCCGACCAGGTCGCCGAGACGGCGATGCTGGTTTACGGCGGGCGTCAGGGTTTGCAGCAGATTCGCCGCACCACGGTCGAAGTCGGCAGAACCGTCGTTACCAACCCGAACGGAACGACCGAGCGGATTCCGTATACGAAACGCGTCCTGCGCGGCGAAAATCTGGAAAAAGAGCGCATCCGCATCGACCAGGACATTTCCGGCTCGCGCTATTCGCTGATTTATAACGGCGGCACGCTGGTCGGGCTTTTTAACGAAACCGTTTTCACGCCGAAGGACGAAGCCGTCAGCTCCTTCCAGAACGAGCTCTGGCACGGTCTGGAAGCGCTTCTGCGATACAAGGAAAACGGCGCGGCGCTCGCTCTGAACGGGCGCGAAAAATATATGAACGTCGAGTATTTCATTCTGGACGTGACCGACAAGCAGAACCGCGCGACACGCTTTTTTATCAGCACGAAAACTTTTCGCGTGATGGCGCTCGAATACACCGAGAACGACGTTAAATACGCGCGCCGGTTTTACGATTACCGCTACGCGCAGGGCACGCTCGTGCCGTATCGCACGACGCTTTCCACGGGCAACAGGCAAATCGAGGAATCGACCGTCTCGACCGTCACCTACGGTCAGAAACTGGAAGAAGACGTTTTTCAGGTCGGTTAATTTTTGAAACTTTATTTCGGCTTGTGTGTGAAATGGTTTGTTAAGCGGCGGCTTTACAAACCATTTTTTACAGGAGAATATATGAACAAGCTGAAAATATTTAGTGTTTTTGTAGTTTTTGCGTTATTTTTTTGTTTCGGGGCGCAGGCTTTCGCGCAGGAAACCAAAGATGTTAAACTAGCCGAGCCGAGCTACGAAGTCGTGCTTCAGGTTCTGGTCGCGTCAAATGCGGGCGATAATAATCAAATGCCGTCGTCGCTCGCGAATGTCGCCAAAAAATTAAGAGCCACATTTCCGTTTACGGATTACCGCGTGGCGGCGACTTATCTGAGCCGCGTCGAAAACGGCGGCAACATCGAAAGCCGCGGCATCATACAGGAAACGGGCGCTTCTGCGGCGTCAACGCCGACCTTTCAGAACTGGTCGGCTTTCGGCGTAAAAAGAGTTTCGGACGCGGGCGGGCAGAACTTAATTCAACTCGGCATTTTCCAGTTCGGAACGAAACTGCCGGTTCAGATGGGACAGAACGTCGCCTACGACGACACCGGGCTGAAAATCAATCGTCTGAATCTGGCTGAAAATACGCCGACCATCGTCGGTACGATGAATGCGTCGAAGAACAACGAACTGATTGTTCTGGTGCTGACCGTCCGACCGTCTAATTAAACAATAGTGAATGAAAACTTAAAAAATTTTCACCAACCGAAAACTTCAGGAACTTTTCGAGCCGCGCGGCGTGTTAAAAAACGTTGGCGGCTTTCGTCTTTACCGATTCTTAGAGTAGAAAAGGCTTTTATTTACAGTTGTGATGGGCGGAGAAATGGTTCAAAATCTGTGTGCGGAGGTTTGGCAAACCGCCGTGTCATTTGAACTTTTAACCGACCACGCGTTGATTGAAGCGACCAAGCAGGGCGACGAGACGGCTTTTGCCGAAATCGTCAGCCGCTATCGCAACCCGATTACGAATTATCTGTATCGGCTTTTGAACGATTACGAGGAAGCGGTCGATCTGGCGCAGGAAACTTTCGTGCGCGTTTATTTCGCCGCCGAGCGTTATCACACGGGCTACGCTTTTTCGACGTATCTCTACCGCATCGCCACGAACCTGGCGATTTCGGAGCTGCGTCGCCGGAAACGCCGCAAGCTGCTTTCATTGACCGGACTTTTCCAGCCGGAAGCCGAAAGCGAAACCGAATTTGACCCGGCGGACGAAAAGCCTCTGCCCGACCAGAATCTGCTCGAAGACGAAAAGCAGAAGGTCATCGCGCGGGCGATAGCGGCGATGCCGGAAAAATACCGCCTGCCGATTGTGCTGCGCGATATCGAGGGGAAATCTTACGAGGAAGTCGCGGAAATTTTAAATCTCGGTCTGGGGACGACCAAATCGCGCATCTCGCGCGCGAGGGGCTTATTAAAAGAAAAACTGAAACATTATTTTTAACCGAAATGAAAAAAGAATTGGAAAACCTGAATGAATCGGACGAAAAAGTTCGGCAGATGCTCGCCAGCCTCAAACAGGTCGAAGCGCCGAAGGATTTCGAGTTTCGCCTGAAAGCGCGCATCGCCAACGCGAGCCCGAAAGCCTATCAGACAAGTTATAAACGTCGCTTCGCTTTTGCTTTGCCCGCGTTTGCCTCAATCGCGGTTTCGGCTTTCGTCGTGATGAACGCGAACCTTTTCAGCGGAACACAGCAGGTCAGCTCGATTCCCGAATCGACCGCTCAAACGCAAACGGCTTTCGTTCAGCCGCAAAATTCGCCAATTGAATTCGTCGCGGCGGCGGCGGCAAACACGACGGTTAATAAATCGCCGGAAGACACTTCTGATGCGGATTCAAACGCTCGAACCGGGAAAGACGAAAAATCTGGATTGCCTTTGATGGCGGTGAAATCTTCCGAAAAATTGAAAAACGAAATTCCGAAACCGGCGTCGAAAGAAAATCGCGACGGCGGCGACGTCGGCGGCTCAAAGGTAAGCGCGGTTACAGTAACCGAACCTATCGGACCGAGAGGAATAAATCTCAATCCGAATAAAAAGGTCGAAACGCCGCCGGATTTTAACGGCGAAAAATCTTTCTCCGTGCAGGAGCTTCTCTCGCCGCTCGGCGTCGAAGTCGCCGCGGAAAACGGCAGGTGGAAGGTAAAAAACGTCAGCCCGAACAGTGCGGCTGAGCGTTCCGGCATTAAGGCGGACGACGTAATCGAAACGCTCGACGGTCAGAAACTTTCCGGCGCAGACGTGCGCGGTAAAAAAATCGAAGTGAAAAAGCTCGGCGTCAAACGCGGCGGCGCGCAGGTCGAGATAAATTTGCAGACCAGCCCGAAATAGTAAGAAAAGTGATGGGTGATAAGTAAAAGGTGATAAGGAAAGAGAAGTGTCTTCCTTATCACCTTTTACTTATCACCTATCACTTTCTCAAAGATTTCGCAGGCGATAGACGCCGGTTTCGATTCTCTGCGCAAAGCCTTCAAAAACGAGGCGGTGATTGGCTCTGCCGGCTTCGCGGCGATTTAAGCCGAACGCTTTGGCGAAATCGCCGCGCAAAGTCATCCCGTGCATCTTGAGATACACGCGCGCCAGTTCTTTCAAAGCCGTCTCGCGGTCGATTTTCTGCGCCAGCTCTTTCGGAAAACGCGCCTCGGCAAGCGTCCAGATATACGTAAATTTCGGCGCGTAGAGAACTTCCTGCGGGATGACCTTCATCACTTTCTGCAATTCGTCAATCGCTTTCGTGACGGCTTTGCGGTCGCCGATGTGAGCTTCCTCGCGTAAATCCGCCGTCGCCATTTCCCATTCCTTTCGCAAAACCTTCAAAATTTTCTGCGCTTCCGCCGATAAAACTTCCTTTTCCTTTGCCTTCGGGACGCCGTAAATCGCGTGGAAAAACGGGACGAGACGCGGCGCGACGAATATCGAGCGACCTTTCGAGAGCTTGGCGTAATAAACTTTGCCGCGCCGCATCACTTCGTCCTTGAGCGTCCACGCGAGGCTGCATTCGTAATCTTTCTGCACGTTGCGCGGCGTGTGCGCGTCGCGCCTGCCGCAGACGGCGATGTAAACCGAAGGCAGATTCACGCGCGCGTCCGTCAGCGTCAGGCAAAATCCCAAATCCTCAATCATCTGCTCGACTTCCGGCGCGGTTTCGATTTTCAAGGCTTCGTCGCGCCGCCATTTCCGGTCGCGGTAAGCCTCGATTTCTTCGGGAAGAAGTTTCATTAGCGCCGATTCTACGATTTTTCGCGGCAAAAAGAAAAGAACGCTTGAATCACAAGCGTTCTTTGAAAGAAATAAGGCTTTCCCTTTCGTTTAAATCTACGGAGCGACTTTCAAATAAACGTCCCAAGCCCATTGATTCATCTGCGCGCCTTGAACGTCAGTGACTTTCGCTCTGAATCTGAACCAGTTGCCGTGTTCGTCCTGTTTCTTCGATTCCCTGTAATCCAATTCGATTGTTTTCAAACCTGATTCAGTGAGCGTTTTCAGCTCGTTTGCTTCCGACACGCCGTTGTGATTCGCATCTCTCCAGAGTTTTAAGCTGGAAAATATCGCGTCTCTTTCATCTATCCGATTATCAGGATTTCCGCCGTTTACTGTTTTATCGTAAACAGCCAGAGCGCGAAATCCGTTTTTAGTTTCTCCGTCGGAGAGAAAAGGCTGCGGCGTGCTGCTGCCGAACAATTCCCGCCCGTTGTCTATTCGTCCGTTATTGTTTCTATCTAAAGCCAGCCACGAATCATCGGAATTAGCGGAAGTCCAACTGATTCGCTTCGGTGAGCCGGTATTGAGAATATCGAATGTAACTCCGTTTTGAGCGTTGGTCAGATTAAATCCGTTTCCGAGAACATCGATGACAATCGGAGAAATGCAGGCGCAGGTCGTATCGTCCCAGACTCCGCCGCCCAAGGTGCATTCGGCGGCTTCATAATTACTGCAACAGCTTGTGTCTTCCAGATTGCCCGCTTTCAAACACTCAAACGAATTCTCGGTGCTTAAAGCCGGGCATTCATTACAGCCGCCGCCTGCGGTATAACACGGGTCTCTATCCCATCTACAATAAGTTGTGTTCCATACTGCCCGCCGACAAGGTTTTCTGCCGCTTGGTGTCGGACAGGCTGGACAGTCTACAGGACAAGTTATATTGGGAAATGATCTTGTTGTTGGAAATTCATCTTCTGGACAATGATAAGCGTATCCAGCACTTCTATTGTCTGCCGAACAACTTATGTGTTCCACGATAGGACAGCGACCTATTGTTTCACAATCCTCTCGATATTGGTC
>JALZHR010000503.1 GCA_030860665.1 Acidobacteriota bacterium | reverse complement strand
GTAGATGATATGCTCGGGAAAAAGCCGGAACATATTCAAGCTAAACTTTCGATTAGTGAACTCACCACGCTGGGACTTTTGTTTGCTTTGAAAGGCAGCTCGCAGCGTGCTTTTTACCGTTGGATTAAGCACAACTGGAGAGATTTGTTTCCGAATTTGCCTGAACGAACCAGACTTTTTCGCCGACTTCAAACTCATCGAAGATTGACCGAGCGGTTTCTTGCCGAGCCGACTCTGTTTGGCGTGATTGATTCTTACGGCATTGAATTGTGTCATCCGATTCGTGAAAATCATCAGCCGCGTCGAAAAAGAATCGGACGTAAAGGCTTTGCTTCCTGGAAGTGGATTGTCGGCGGCAAATTCTGCCTTTTGACCAATAAGTTCGGACTCGTGACCGGTTGGTCGGTCAAAACGGCGAATGTTTCCGACCAGGAGTTTCTGCCGCTGGTCGAGGCGGTTTCTGACAAAATGATTGTTTTGGCAGATGTTAATTTTCGGCGCAAAACGAATCAACCGGAAAACCTGAAACTGTGTCGACGCGGCGAATGGAATGACCGGATGTTGATTGAAACTGTCTTTTCGCTGCTTTCGCAGGTGTGCCGCCTGAAACATCTGCGGCAAAGAGTTTGGGCATATTTCGAGATGCGGCTCGCTTTTACGGTCGCTTTGTTCAATTTGCTTCAACAATGGAGAGGCTTGAATTTTGATGAACATGGAGTTTCGCATCTGTCCTTAGCTGAATTCAGCTTATGATTACTAGCACCAATGGTTAATTAACGTTTAAAAAGAGACGGCGTTAATTAAATTAACGCCGTCTCTTTTTAAACGTTTAATTCGAGATTATTTTCTGAGTCTGGCTTCGACGTTGTTCGCTTTCAGCGAATTGCCGGTCGCGCGCTGCAAATCGGCAATCGCCTTGTTCAGCTCGGTCTGGGCGCGAAGCTCGTTGCTTTTCGCGCCCGCCAGAGCGGTCTGGCGTTCGAGCACTTTGTAAACGTCGGATTGCCCGGCGTCCAGCTTGCGCTGTTCCGATTCATACTGCTTTTGCGAGTTTTCGCGCGAAATCGCGGCGCTTCTCAAGCGCGCTTCGGCGGTGCGGACGGCTTGCAGGGCGTTTCTGACATCGACCTGAATGTTTTGTTCGAGCTGCTCGCGCTGCGTTTGCAGGCGCTCGCCCTCGACGAGCGAGCGCCCGAGCTGCGCCTTCGCCGTCCTGTTGCCGTTCAGCGGCAGGTTGAACTGCACGCCGACGCGCACCGTCGGGTAACGATTGACCAGAATATCGGTAAAAGTCGTTCCCGCGCCGCCGATATTTTGCAGCAGAGTCTGCTGCGCCGTGCATTGCGGCGGAACGGGCGTCGTATTACAGTTGCCCGTCAGCGGATTGGTAAAGTTCGGGTTCAGGCTGCCGCCGACGCCCGCCGACGTGTAGCTCGCCACCAAATCGATTTGCGGTTTCGTCTGGTCGCGATAGAAGCGGCGGTCGATTTCGTTGATGTCCTTCTGCGTCTGGTTCAGCTCCAGCTCGGGACGATTTTGCAGCGCGGCTTCCAGCGCTTCGGGCAGCGTGGTTGCCGGCGCGTCCAAATCGACCGGGTCGACCGGCACGAGCGAAGCCGACCAGAGCGAATCGTTTTTGTTCTGCGCAATCAGGTTTTTCAGATTGTTCTCGGCTTGGGCGACGACGTTCAAAGCCTCGTAGACGGCTTGCTCGAAATTGGCGACCTGCGTTTCGGCGGCGACGATGTCAATCGGCGCGAGCTGCCCTTCGTCGACCAGGCGGCGATTGTGTTCGAGCTGCTGCTTGGCGTCTCTGACCGTATCGCGCTGCACCTGCAAATTTCTGAGAGCATAGGTCAAATCCCAGTAGGCGCGCTGGACGCCTGCGATAACCTCGATTGAGCGCTGGCGAAACTGCGTGTCGGTCAGAGACAAATTACGCTTCGAGATTTCGATTGCGCGTCGATTCTGGTCGAAGCCGCGCCCGCGCAGCAAGGGCTGCGTGACCGAAAACGTGAAATTCGTATTATACTGCGGGCTGATAATCGAAACCGGATTGTCGCTGGCGAGGCGCTGGTTGTTGACGGTCGCGTTCAGAATCGTTCCGAATTTCGGGACGAAAGCCTGAAAACCGGCGTTGCCGACGATTGAGCTGCTGGTCGTTTTGGACACGTCCGGCGCGAAAAAGCTGATGTTCGGCGTCGTGGCGCGCTCGTAATAAGTCTGCCCGGTGAAACGCGGCTCGTAGACGCCGCGCGCCGACTGCAAATCGAATTCGGCAATCCGCACGTTTTCGCGCGTCACCTCGATGTCCTTGTTGTTCTCCAAAGCCATCGTAATCGCTTCGCGCAGCGTGAGCGGCTTTTGCTGCATCATATCCACGCCGACGCGCCCCAATTCCGGCAGAGATTTATCGTCGCTGCGGTATTCGGGCGCAATCTGCGGAACGCCGTTTAAGTTCTCCGGCTGCACGTTCTGCGCGTCTTTGACAGGAGCGGCAGGCGTCGCCGTAACTGTCGGCGTCGGGGTCGGAGTCGGCGTTGCCGTCGAAACAGGCGTCGGCGTCGGTGTCGCGTCCTGCGCCTTCGCTTCGACGAAAGACAGAAGAAATAAAATTAAAATGAATAAGTATAAATGCCTTTTCATAAAGCTTCTATAAAAAGCCGGGTAAATAAACGCGCCCGGAATAATAAATAAAAATCAGACCCTTTTCAGCGTTTAAAGCCGTTATATTTTCCCTGACGCGGCTTCTTCGTCTTTTTTCAAAGCCAGCCACGTCCACAATGCCGACAGCAAATCAATCAAACCGAAGAGCAGGAGCGCTTTCGGCGCTGATGAAACCAGCAGGACGAAAGCGGCAAAGTAAAAAACAACCGCGCCGCGCCCCAAAATCGTCCAGCGAATAAAATTTGTCAATTCACCGCGCGCCGCCTGAATGTAATAGAAGCTCAGACAAAGCACGAACATTCCGTTAACTCTTATCCAGACTTCGCTTGTCTGCGGCACTCCGAAAAGCTGCAAAAGCATATTCGGGACGAGCAGCAGAAGCAAGCCTAAGCCGCACAGGTAAATCCCGAAAACAAATAAGCTTTTCGCTGCCCCGCTCATATTTTCAAAACTCAGTTTTTGCCGAACAGCGAGCTTGTCGCCGTCGTCACTCTGCGCCGGAAGCCGCCGAAAACGCGCGACGAAACAGCG
>JALZHR010000495.1 GCA_030860665.1 Acidobacteriota bacterium | reverse complement strand
TCGCTCTTCTTGCGACTTCGGTCGTGCAGGCGCAGACGTTAACTTCCCCCGGCAGCAGAAGAGATGCGAAACCCCTGGAGAAAAGCGAAGTCAGCTCCAGAGTTTTTCCGAAGTATATCGAAGACCTTTCCGCCCTCGCTGAACAGGGAAGACTGACGCCCGCCGCGCCCGAAGGTCTGGAAGGCGAATTTGAAAAAGTAAAAGCGGCTTTTTCCGCCGCCAGAGATAAAAAAGGCACGATTCTGGTCGATAAGACGCGGACGAAAAACCGCCTCGTCATCGCGACGGTCGCCGCCTGGATGCAGACCGAAGCCGCTCCGCTCGCGCTGCGTCAAAAGAAAGTTCTGCGGCTCGATTTGCCGCTGCTCTTAAACGACGCGCAAACGCAGGCGGAAGCCGCCGCGCTTTTGCAGGACACTTTGAAAGCGGTTGAAACGTCGAACGCGATTTTGTTTATCGAGGACGTTTCGGCGCTTTCCAGACAAAATCCCGTGTTCGGCTCGGCGGTGACGGAGACGATTCGCGCGGCGATGGATAAAAACGTTCTTCAAATCGTTACGGGCGGAACGCCGGACGATTACAAAATGGAAGTCGTCGCCGATTCCGGCTTGCGCAGGCAGCTTCGCCCGGTCGATTTGGACGAAGCGGACGAAATCATCGGCAACGACGGTTTCGTCGGCGATAAAATCTCGCCCGATTTGCGCGCCCTGCTCGGCACTGACCCGAACAAGATGGTGACGGTCATCCTGCAATCGGACGACATCGAGAACGCCGAATTGCAGGCGGTCTTAAAACGCAACCGCGTTACGGTCGAAAGCCGCGCCGAAAGTCTGAATATGCTCGTGCTGGAATTGCCAGCGCGAGTCGCCGAAGAAATCGCCGCCGTCAGCAGCGCCAAACACCTGTCGCTCGACCAGCCGATGAACGTGCTCGGTCACATCGAGGAAACGACCGGCGTCAACGCGATGCGCGCATTGACCGGCAACAGCAACTTAAACGGCAAAGGCATCGGTATCGCTATCGTCGACTCGGCGATTTTCGATTCGCACCACGCTTTTCTCGGCAATGACGGAAACAAGCGCCTTGTCTCGGGCAAAGACGTCGTCGGCAGCGGCATTTACAATGACGAATACGGGCACGGGACGCACGTCGCCGCGCTGGCAGCCGGTCGCGGCGGAAAGCCCTACGACCTGATTTCGACGCAGATTTTGAAAAATTATCAGGGTGTCGCGCCGGAGGCGACCATTATTCCGGTCAAGGTTCTCGATGATGACGGACGCGGCTCGACCGCCAAGCTCATCGAAGCTCTCAACTGGATTTACTCCAACCGGACTTCTAAAAACATTCGCATCGTTAATTTAAGTCTCGGAACGGCGGCTGTCGAAACCTGGCGCAACGACCCGGTTTGCCGCGCCGTCCGCAACCTGACCGCAGCCGGAGTAGTGGTGGTTGCCGCCGCCGGAAACAACGGCAAGGACGCACTGGGCAATAAAATCTACGGCGCGATTCACGCGCCCGGCAATGACCCTTCGGTTATCACGGTCGGCGCGGCGAACACTTTCGGCACGGATAATAGAGAAGACGACGGTATCGCGACCTTCAGCTCGCGCGGTCCGACGCGTTCTTTTTACACCAACGCCAGCGGCGTGAAAGTTTACGACCATCTCATCAAACCCGATTTGGTCGCGCCGGGCAATAAAATCATCGCCGCCAAAGCCAAGAAAAACGAATTGGCGACCGACAATCCGCAATTGAACGTCAGCGGCGACGGCTTCAGCGACGACACGCAGCTGATGTATCTGTCGGGAACGTCGATGGCGACGCCGGTCGTTTCGGGCGCGGTCGCGCTGATGCTGCAAGCCAATCCGAAGCTGACGCCGAATATGGTCAAGATGATTCTGCAATACACGGCGCAGCCGCTCGCCGCGTTCAACACGCTCGAACAGGGCGCGGGCAACCTGAACGTCGAAGGCGCGGTTCGCGTGGCAAAGCTGGTTCGCCAGGATTTGACGAGCGACACGCCGCTCGGAACGCCGCTGCTGACTTCCGGAAGTATGCTGCCGAATCACACTTCGACCATCGGCGGCACGCGTTTCCAATGGGCGGGCGGAATCACGGCGGGTTACGGCTTGGTGACCGGCACGGAACTTATCTCCGAATACCAGAAGGTTTATGCCAACGGCTTGCTGCTCAGCGACGGCTTGCTGCTCAGTGACGGCTTGCTGCTCAGCGACGGATTGTTATTGAGCGACGGCTTGCTTTTGAGCGACGGCTTATTGTTGAGTGACGGCTTGTTATTGAGCGACGGTCTGCTTCTGAGCGATACGGCGATGACCGCCGATTCGACGGTATTCAATTCGTCGCCGCAGCTTAAAGGCGGTTCGCTCTTTATGTCTTCGACCAGCCTCTATAACAATAACGTTCCGCTGCCGGACAGAAGCGTTCTCGGTGACGGCTTGCTGCTGAGCGACGGTTTGCTCTTAAGCGACGGCTTGCTGCTGAGCGACGGCACGACTTCACAAAGCAACGGCGCGATGGTCAACGGGGACAACACCGTCGGTATGCAGGAATAATCAGACTCTTTTGATTTTTAAAAGAGAATTCAACTTAAAAAAGGCGGGAACAGAATCTGTTCCCGTTTTTTGGCGGGCGGGGCTGGTATTACGGAAAGGAATGCAAGGGCACGCCCAAATGCCCCTACCGGCATATTTAAGCCGCGACTTTTCCATTAAATAACCGAAATTCAGCGAACGGAAAAAAATTCTTGGAAAACCCGGCGCTATTAGCATATAATATCAAAGGCTTGAAACTCCTGTTCTAAGCCTCGCCTCTGCCGAACCCTGGACTATCAGCATACCTTCTGAATTAATCCGAGATTCCCGACGTATCCGAACAGTGGAAAACAAAGAGAGAAATAATAATGTTTACGCCGCCCTTTTACTGCCGATAGGCTTTGCGGCTCTGGCGTGGTCAATCTACGCTTTCCCGTTGGGGCAGCTCAGTGCGGGATTGATTGCCTTGAGCGTCGTCACAATCTTTTTCAGCTCGTATCTGGGAATTCAGCTGCCGCGCACGAAAATCCATCTCACGATTTCCGATGCGCTGATTCTGCTTTCGCTCATAATCTACGGCAGCGAGACCGCCGTTTTGCTGGCTGGCTTTGAATCGTTCTACACCTCGCTGAAGTTTCGCAGCAAGGGCATCAACATTAAAACCAAAACCATCTTTATCAACAGCGCCATCGCTATAGTTTCCACATTTCTGACGGCGCAGGCGGTCAACCTGCTGTTCGATTCGCCCGGAGCGATTATAGACAGCGGCAGCGCGACCGTGTTTATGGGCTTACTGACGGTAATGGCGCTGACTCAGTTTATCGTCAATTCGATTTGCGTCGCCGGTTTCGCCGCGTTAAAAAGCGGAAAAAGCGTCTGGAAAGTCTGGAACGAATATTGTCTGAACGCACTAGTGATGTTTCTGACGGGCGCGATTCTGGCGGGCGTCGCGGCAAAAGCCATCCAGCAAATCAATATGTTTCTGTTCGCCGTGATTATCGGCTTTTTCGCCGTCGCTTATATGACCTATCGCCGCTATGTCGACGACGTAAAAGAGACGACCGCCAAAGCCGAGCAAGCCGAGCGCGAGCGCGCCGAGCAAGCCGAGCGGCACATCGTCGAACTGCAGCATCATATCGCCGAGCAGGACCGAATCAGCCAGGCTCTGCGCGAGAGCAAGGAACGCTTTCGCCACGCCGCTTTTCACGACGCTCTGACCGATTTGCCGAACCGCAACCAGTTTATCGAAACCTTAAAATTTCTTCTGGAAAAAAGCCGTCAGACGCCGGGTTTCAGCTTCGCCGTTTTGTTTTTAGACCTCAACCGCTTTAAGACGATTAACGAAAGTCTCGGGCATTCGACGGGCGACAATCTTTTGCAGCACGTCGGCGAAAGGCTGAAAAAACTAATCGGCGAGGACGATATGCTGGCGCGTTTCGGCGGCGACGAGTTCGGCATTATCCTGAGCCACGTCAAAACGACCGAGGAAGCCGTCAGTTTCGCGCAGCTTATTCATTACAAATTGTCTTCGCCGTTCGCCATCAGCGGTCGGCAGGTTTTCGTCAATACGAGCATCGGCATCGCGCTCGGCAACGCGTCTTATCAGGAAGCCGAAGACGTTCTGCGCGACGCCGACATCGCGATGTATTACGCCAAAGACCACGAAAAGAAATACGAGATTTTCGACCAGACGATGCACACGCGCGCCGTCACGCTGCTTCAGATTGAGACCGATTTGCGCTACGCCATCGAGCGCAACGAGCTTTTAGCCTTTTACCAGCCGATAATCGATTTGGGAACGATGCAGCTCGGCGGCTTTGAGACGCTGATTCGCTGGAATCACCCGCAGCGCGGTCTGGTCTCGCCCGGCGATTTTATCCCGGTCAGCGAGGATACCGGGCTGATTGTGCCGATTACGCTCTGGATTCTGCGCGAATCCTGCCGCCAGATGGTCGAATGGCAAAGCCTCAACCCGGCGAATAAATCCCTGATTTTAAGCGTCAATCTTTCCGGCAAGCATTTCGCCCAGGGCAGCCTCGTCGAGGAAATTCAGAAAATTATCGTCGAAACCGGAATCGAGCCGTCCTGCCTGAAACTGGAAATCACGGAAAGCGCCGTGATGGAAAACGCCGAGATGGTGATTGCGATGCTCAAGGAATTGAAAGAGCTCGGCGTGCAGCTTTCGATTGACGATTTCGGCACGGGCTATTCATCCTTAAGCTACCTGCACCGCTTTCCGATTGACACTTTAAAAGTCGACCGCTCGTTTGTCGGCACGATGGAAGACGGCTCGGAAAACGGCGAGATCGTCCGCACGATTATCGCGCTGGCGAAGGCTCTGGGAATGGACGTGGTCGCCGAGGGAATCGAAACGATTCACCAGCTTCACCAGCTTCGCATTCTCGGCTGCGAATACGGTCAGGGCTACCTGTTCTCGCGCCCCGTCCCGTGCGACGAAGCCGAAAAAATCGTCCTCGACAAAACTCGCTGGCAGACGATTATGCCCGCGCCGAAGCTCGTCATTCCGCCGCAGTCGAAGGAAATGCCGCATCTGAGACTGGCGAAATAAAATTCCAGCCGCGAACAAGCAAAGAATTAAAAAATCAGCCGCAAAGAACACGAAATATTGTTTATTTTCCTGCATCAGTGTTCTTTGCGACTGATTTTTGTTTGTTTTCGCCCGGGCTATTGCGGCGGAAAATGTTTGCTTTTCGGCGGGAAGCAAATTATAATCCGGTCTGCTCGCACGTTAATTCGCTTCTTTTTTAATAGCTTTTGAATCGAAAGCCTGTCAATCGCCCTCGGTCCGAATAAAATTTGCCGTCAAAAAGGACAAGCCTTATGAAAAAACTGCTGCCGATGCTGCTGCTTTTATCCTGCCTTATGACAATGTCTGCCGGGGCGCCCGCGAGTTTTGCCGCGCCCGGCAGCCTGGACACCACTTTTTACGGCTCGGGTTTTCACCGCAACGGTTTCGGCTTCGGTTACGACGGCGCGACTAAGGTGCTGGCGCAGCCTGACGGGAAAATCATCACCGTCGGCGACGTCGAAAACGGCGAGCACGGGTCGATATTGATTGTTCGCTACCGCGCGGACGGCTCGCTCGACCAGACCTTCGGCGACGGCGGAACGGTGAATTTCGGCGATTTCGGAGTCGCCGACGCCGCGCTTCAAAGCGACGGGAAAATCGTTATCGCCGGCTCGATACAATTCAACAACAACACGACCAGCGATTTTATCGTAACGCGCTATAATCCGAACGGAACTTCGGATACGAATTTCGGAAATCAGGGAATCGCGCGCGTGGATTTCGACAATCGCTACGATACAGCCCGCGCTATGACTCTTCAGCCGGACGGAAAAATCATCCTCGTCGGCTCGGCGGGCAGCAGTTTCGGCACCGCGCGCTTCAACCCGGAAGGAAGTCTCGACGCTTCATTCGGCAGCGGCGGTAAAAAAAGAACCGTTATCACCGGAAATCAGGAAAGCCCGTATGCGGTTGCCGTTCAGCCCGACGGCAAAATAGTTGCGGCTGGCGCGACCATCAGCGGTCTGTTTTGCTATGCGCTGGTGCGGTATGAATCGAACGGCGAGCTGGACGCTTCGTTCGATAATGACGGCATCGTCGTGACGACCATCTCCAACAGCGTGACCGAGCCGACCGCAGTCGCCGTGCAGACGGACGGAAAAATCGTCGTCGGCGGCAATTCCGACAGTATTATTCTTCTCCGCTATGACGCGACCGGCTCGCTCGATACGACCTTCGGCACGCAGGGAACGGGAATCGTGCGCACGAGGATTAGACAGGTTGAAGGCTGTCTGGATTTAAAGCTTCAGCGCGACGGGAAAATCGTCGTCGCGGGCGTGTCGTATCTGATGGCAAACGTCCTGAACTTTGCCGTTCTGCGCTACCAGCCGAACGGAACGCTGGACGCGAACTTCGGCGCGGGCGGAATGGTGCTGACCGAATTCGACAATAATCACGAGATTGCTTATTCGGTCGCCATCCAGGGCGACGATAAAATCGTCGCCGCCGGAACAGACGACCAGCGTCAATACGATACGATTCTCGCCCGTTATAATCAGGACGGCTCGCACGACCCGACGTTTGACGGCGACGGCAGGGTCAGCTATGACTTCGGCAGCGACTACGGCGAATCGAATGCGGTGGCTGTTCAGCCGGACGGAAAAATCGTCACCGCCGGTTACACGAATGATTTCACGAGAAGCTATTTCGCCATCGCCCGCTATCACGTCAACGGTCGGCTCGATACGACCTTCGGCGGCACGGGCAGAGTCGTCGCGCGCCTTCCCGCCGGTTCGGTAGCCGCCGCCAGAGCCGTCGCCGTCCAGACGGACGGTAAGATAGTCGTCGCCGGTTCAGGCTCGGTGGACGCCGCCGGGCTGAGTGATTTCGTCGCCGTTCGCTATAACCCGGACGGCACAAAAGACACTACCTTCGACGGCGACGGCGTGGCGACGTTCGACGTTACCTTAAACAACGTTTCGGCTGGCGATACGGCTTATTCGATTGATATTCAGCCGGACGGAAAAATCCTGCTCGGCGGGACGACCGGCGGCTCGGGCACGTTTGCCGACGCCGCGCTGGTTCGCTGCAACCCGGATGGCTCGCCCGACGCGACCTTCGGCGTAATGGGCAAAGCCATTCTGCGCCTGCCCGATTATGAAGGAATCAGGGCGATAAAAGTTCAGCCCGACGGAAAAATCGCCGTCGTCGGCAATACCGGAAGATTTTCCTCTTTTAACGGAAATACGTTTGTCAACGACGATTTTCTCGTGATGCGGTTTAACGGTAACGGCTCGCTCGATTCGACGTTTGACGCCGACGGAATGGCGGTTCTGGTCTGGGGCAATTTTCCCGACACGGCGGCTGATATAGCCTTGCAGCCCGACGGGAAAATTATCGCCGCCGGTAACTACAGCCGCTCATTGAATCGTTATAACCCGGCGCTGGCTCGGTTTAATGTCGACGGCTCGCTCGACCAGACCTTCGGCGCGGGCGGAAAAGTGAACACGCTCGTTGAAACCGATAGTCAGACTTTCGCGGTAAAGCTTCAGAGCAACGGAAAAATTATCGTCGGCGGGACGGCTTACGACCAGATGTTCCGCCGCGATTTGCTGCTGCTGCGCTATAACGCAGGCGGCACGCTGGACAACGCCTTCGGGACGGGCGGAATAACCAGGACGGATATTTCGGGCAACAACACCGATGTAATCAGAGATTTGACCCTCGACGGCTTCGGGCGAATCGTGGCGACCGGCGTGAGCGGTACGCTTCCGTTTGCCGCGCGTTTTGACGGCGACCTTCCTTCGCGGGCGGGAATCGGCGGTCGCGTAACGAACGCCGCCGGGCAAGGGATTTTCGGCGTCACCGTCAGATTGTCCGGCACGGCTCTGACCGCTCCCGTTCTGGCGCGGACGAACAATTTTGGCTATTACGCTTTTACGGACGCGCCGCTCGGCAATGGTTATACTGTCTCCACAAGCTCCAAGCGATACACTTTCGCCCCGTCAACCCGTTCAGTCGATTTAGGCGGCGACGTAACGGACATAGATTTCGTCAGCGAGCAGTGAAGCGGAAACTTTCAGCCGCGAAAAAGAAAAATACAGGGATAATAGGATAAACAGGGATAAGAAAGATTATTTAAATTTATCCCTATTCATCCTGTTATCCCTGTTAATTCCTTTTCGTGCGCTTTCGCGGCTAATCCGCAAAGATTTTCGGCTTGGCGTTGAGCGGGAAAGATTTTTCGTAAACGTGCGAGAGATTCAGCAAAAGGCTTTCCGACCAGTTGTTTCCCAGAAGCTGGAGACCAATCGGCAAGCCGTCCGACGACAAGCCGCACGGCACGGAGATGCCGGGAATGCCCGCCAGATTTGCCGAAACGGTGTAGATG
>JALZHR010000459.1 GCA_030860665.1 Acidobacteriota bacterium | reverse complement strand
ACGGTGATCCGCGTTAGGGACAAGGTCCCGCCCGGCCACCGCTTCGCCACGCGCGACATCCCGGCGGGCGAGTTCGTCCTACAGTACGGCCACCCCATCGGCACGAGCCTCGGCATACGTGAGGGCGACCTCATCTCGCACGCGAACATGACGGACGACGTGCCGGTCGTCCGCGAGTTGCCCGAAGACCTCCACACGCCGGCGCCCGACTACATCCCCGAGATCGAGCGCGCGACCTTCAAGGGCTTCCGCCGGCCGGACGGGCGCGTCGGCACGCGCAACTTCCTCCTCGTCGTCCCGACCTCGATGTGCGCGAGCCACGAGGCGCAGCAGATCGCGCTGTTGGCGGAGTTCCTGCACTACAAGCGCGAGCGCTTCGCGAACGTGGACGGCGTCGTCGCCATCCCGCACAACAAGGGCTGCGGCTGCCAGGACGGCTCGACCATCGACGTCATGCTGCGCACGCTCTCGAACTACGCGGATCACCCGAACGTCGGCGGCGTCGTCCTCCTGGACTTGGGCTGTGAGAAGACGAACCTTGAGCGCGTCGAGAAGTATCTGCTCAAGCGCGAGAAGGCTTTCGACAAGCCGGTCGCCAAGATCGGCATTCAGGAGATCGGCGGCACGCAGGCGGCCGTCGAGCAGGGCTTGAAAATCGTGCAGGAAATGCTGCCGCAGGTCAACGAAAACGTCCGCGAGGAAGTTCCCGTCAGCGAGCTTGTGCTGGGCGTCAAATGCGGCTCGTCGGACGGTTTTTCGGGCATCTCGGCAAATCCGGCGCTCGGACGCGCGGCTGATTACCTGGTTCGCTCCGGCGGCACGGTTCTGATTACGGAAGTGCCGGAATTCTGCGGCGCGGAGCACATTCTGGCAAATCGCGCGAAAGACGCCGCCACGGGGCGCGCCATTTACGAGATGATTGACTGGTATAAGGATTACGCCTCGAAATTCGGCGGCGTTTTAAATAATAATCCGAGTCCGGGCAACATCGCGGGCGGGCTTTTGAACATCACCATAAAGTCGCTCGGCGCGATGGCGAAAGCCGGAACGACGCGCGTCGAAGGCGTCGTCGGCTACGGCGAAGCGCCGAAGAATCGCGGTCTGAATTTGATGCAGGGTCCCGGCTACGACCAGGAATCGACGCCCGCGCTCGTCGCCGGCGGCGCGACGGTCGTCGTTTTCACGACCGGCAACGGGACGACCATCGGAAACGCGATTGCTCCCGTCATCAAATTGTCTTCAAACAACCGCATTTTCAAGCATATGAGCCGCGACATCGACATCTCGGCGGGCAACGTGATTGAAGGCACGGAGACGATTGACGAGGTCGGCGCGAGATTGTTCGAGCACATCCGGCGCGTGTCGAGCGGCGAAATTCTGGCGAAAGCCGAAGAAACCAAACACAGAGAGTTTCAGTTCTGGGCAGAACAGACGGTTTCATTGTAGAATTTGATTTTTCAAAAACTATGAATGATTCATCCGTCTACCAGTCCGATTTATTAAATACCGAATCAGCCGTGGCAGCCGCCGCGGCGGCGTCCGCGCCGAATATCGCCCGCAAGGGAAATCTGCTTTTGCGACTGATTCTGGCGGCGCAGCCGATTTCGCGCACCGAGCTTGCGAGCCGTCTCGGAATCGACAAAAGCACCGTCACGGACAACGTCAAGCCTTTGATTGCCAAAGGCTTATTGCGCGAGGAAACGCTCGATACGGACGTTCCGAAGGGACGCAAGCCGCGCGTTTTATCGTTTGTCGACGATAACGATTATTTTATCGGCGTCAATCTCGGCGTGCGGACTTCGCAGGTCGGCTTGACGACCTTAAAAGGCGAGATTTTATCCGAAGACGATTTTGCGACGCCGCCGCAGCCTGAAGCCGCCCTGCGCCTGACGCGCGAGAAAATTGAAAATTTAATCCGCGAAAACGCCGACAGAAAACTGCGCGTCATCGGCGTCAGCGTGCCGGGCTTGACCGATACCGAACGCCGCTCGCTCGTCTACGCGCCGAATCTCTCGTGGCGCAACGTCGACGTTGCCGGAGCGTTTGAAGTTAATCCGGGCGTTAAAGTCGTGGTCGAAAACGACGCGACCGCCGCGGCGATGTATGAAGCGCGAATGAGAATCCGGCATTCCAGCGACGGCTTGATATCGAATTTTATCCTGGTTCGCTCGGGAACGGGCATCGGCGTCGGCTTGGTCATCGGCGGCGAAGTTTATCGCGGCACGGGTTTGGGACGCGGAATCGCCGGGGAATTCGGGCATATGACGATTGTCGCAGGCGGAAAACCCTGCGACTGCGGAAATCGCGGCTGCTGGGAAAAATACGCGTCAGCCGCCTCAGCCGCCTCGCTCTATCTCGGCGACCGACCGCTCAGACCGCACGAAACGATGCCGCGTTTCGTCGAAATCGTGGCGAAGGCTGAAAACGGCGACATTCGCTCGAAAACGACGCTCGAAAAAATCGGCGATTATC
>JALZHR010000448.1 GCA_030860665.1 Acidobacteriota bacterium | reverse complement strand
CCGTTATAGTCTCGCCCCGACGAGTGGGGCTTGAAAGAACTTCAACGTCGAAATTCCCAAGTTGACCGGAGGTCTTATGGCTGGAATTGGCATTCTCTTCGTCCTGCTCTTCCTCGCCCTCGCCGTGATCGTCGTCGCGGCCAAGACGATCAAGATCGTCCCGCAGGCGACCGTCATGCTCATCGAGCGGCTGGGGCGCTTCAGCCGCGTCGCGTCGAGCGGCCTGAACGTCATCGTCCCGTTCCTCGACAAGCCGCGCGGCGTCTACTGGACGAACGTCCGCCCCGGCCTCGCCTCCATCGACCTGCGCGAGCAGTTCATCGACCTCCCGCCGCAGCCCGTCATCACGCGCGACAACGTGACCATCCACGTCGATTCGGTCGTCTACTGGCAGATTACCGACCCGATAAAGGCGGTTTACGAGGTCAACGATTTGGTCGGCGGCATCGTGCAGCTGACCATTACCGGGATGCGCTCGGTGATGGGCGAGATGGATTTAGACCACACGCTCTCGTCGCGCGACCAGATTAACTCGAAGCTGCGCATAATTCTGGACGAAGCGACCGACAAATGGGGCGTGAAAGTGACGCGCGTGGACGTGAAAAACATCAATCCGCCCGAAGACGTGCGCATCACGATGGAAAAACAGATGACCGCCGAGCGCAACCGCCGCGCATTGATTTTGCAGGCGGAAGGCGAAAAGCAAGCCGCCATCACGCGCGCCGAGGGCGAAAAACAGGCTGCAATCACGCGTTCCGAGGGCGAGCGCGAATCGCAGATTCTGGCGGCGGACGGCGCGGCGCAGGCTCGTCTGAAAGCCGCTTCGGCTGAGGCGCAGGCAATCGCGCAAATCTCGCACGCAATCGGCGACCCGGCGCAGACGACGCAGTATCTAATCACGGCGCGCTACATCGAATCGCTGCGCGATATGACGCGCACGCAGAACTCGAAGGTCATCTTTATGCCGATGGAAACGTCGAATATGCTTTCGGCAATCGGCGCGATGAAGGAAGTGTTCAGCGAAACGGGCGAAAAAACCAATCAAAACCAGTTGCCGAACACGACGCCGCGACGCGAGCTGCAAAAGTAAAAGGCAATTTTAAAACGGGCGTAACCGGCTCTTTCAATCTAAAATTCGACGAGGAAAACCAAGTTTTATGATAAAAAATTTTCGGGGCGGGCTTCTGCCGCCGTCATATAAATATCTTTTTCTGCTGGCGGCATTGTTCGTTTTCGGAGCGAGTCAAAACGTTTCGGCTCAATCCTGCAACGGTTCGGTAAATTATCTGGTGCGCGATGAAAAAGGGCGGCTGATTGACCCGGCGCTGCTCGAATCGGTCGAAGAAACTCATCCGAGAGACAGATGGACTTTCACCTTTCGGAGTTCCGACACGCCGATTGTCGAAAATAACCGGCAGACGGTTCTCGCCAACGAGCTCAGTCTTTCTTGCGGCGTCGGCGCGTCGCCCCTGGAACTGAAGCTTACCCTCAATAAAAAGACGATGGTTTTGCGTTTCCTGAGCGAAAGGAATTTCAACCATTATTCTTCCCTGATTGTCGATGCGCTGCCGTTTCAGAACGGGACTTTTGAAATCGACCTGACCGAGAAAAGCCGTTATTCCATCGCGCGGAACATCTGGGGACACCGCGAATGGAACGGGAAAGCGTTAAAAGACGAAATCGTCGCGGCAAAAAATTGGAAGCTGGTGAGCAAACAGCCGGAAATCGCCGGTCGTGACTGGAAACGCGTCGAAAAACCGAAGCTGGAAAAGCCGAAAGCGGCGCTCCGGCAAAAATCCATTCTAGATTTTCAAATGGCGGACATCGACGGAAATAATGTCAATTTAAAAAAATATAAGGGAAACGTCCTGCTCGTCGTCAACACCGCCAGCAAATGCGGTTTCACGCCGCAATACGAGAGCCTGCAGGCGGTTTACGATAAATATAAAGCCGAAGGCTTCTACGTGCTCGGCTTTCCGGCAAACAATTTCAGCGGTCAGGAGCCGGGCACGAACGAGGAAATCAAGGAATTCTGCACCTCGAAATACAAGGTTCAGTTTCCGATGTTCGCCAAAATCTCGGTTAAAGGCGAAGACCAGCACCCGCTTTATCAATTTCTGACCGGCAAGCAAACCAACCCGAATTTCGCGGGCGACATTAAATGGAATTTCAACAAATTCCTGATTGACCGGAAAGGCAGAGTCGTCGCGCGCTTCGACTCGAAGGACAAGCCCGACGGCGAAGCCGTAACGCAGGCAATCGAGAAATATCTGAAGGAAAAATAATATCTTTTGAGCCTTTTCACAGAAACGAAGCGACGCGATAAAAAAATTGCAGGGGCGCGCCTAAGCGACTGCCCGACGAGCGCAGCTAAAAAAGCGTTTAATAAATTAGCCGAGAAAGGACGCGAAAAACACGAAATAAATCATAAAAAATATTTCGTGTTCCTTTCGTGAAATTTCGCGGCTAATCTTTTTAGCGTCCATTCGGGCGCTTTGGGCAGGCACTTGGGCGTGCCCCTATATTCCCTTTTTAAATGATGAGAATTCAGGAAATCGCCGATTTTATAAACGGAGAATTGAGCGGCGGCGCGGCGGGCGACGTCGAAATCAGCCGCGTCGCCGCGTTTGAATCGGCGCGGGAAAACGAAATCGCCTTTCTCGAAAAAGCCGAGCCGGAAAAAACGACGACTACCGCCGCCTCGTGCGTCATCGTTCCCGAAAATTTCGCCGCGACGCTTCCCTGCCCGTCGATTCGCGTCAGAAATCCGAAGCTCGCTTTCGCCCGTCTCGCCGCCGTTCTGCACCCGCCGAAAAAACGCGAGCCGGAAATTCACCCGAGCGCAATCATCGCGGCGAGCGCGAAAATCGGAAAAGACGTTTTTATCGGCGCTTTCGCCTGCGTCGGCGAAAATTCGGAAATCGGCGACCGGACGGAAATCCGCGCGGGCGCGAAAATCGGCGACGACGTTAAAATCGGAGCAAACTGTACGATTCACCCGAACGCCTTTATTGAAGACAATTCCGTCATCGGCGATAAAGTCACGCTGCACGCGGGCGTCGTCATCGGCGCGGACGGCTTCGGCTACGTGCGCGACGGCGCGGACGGCTACGTCAAATTTCCGCAAATCGGCAGAGTCGTTATCGAAAATGATGTGGAAATCGGCGCGAACACCTGCATCGACCGCGGCGCGCTGGGCGAGACGCGCATCGGCGCGGGCACGAAAATCGACAATCTCGTCCAAATCGCGCACAACGTCCAAATCGGAAGGCGCGTCGTCATCGCCTCGCAGACCGGAATCTCCGGCAGCGTGACCATCGAGGACGACTGCGTCATCGGCGGTCAGGTTGGCTTCGGCGACCACATCCACGTCCGAAAGGGCGCAATCATCGGCTCGAAAGCCGGAATTCTGCCCGGCAAAATCGTCCGCGAAGGCGTCTGGTGGGGCATCCCGATTCAGCCGCTCGACGAATACAAACGCCAGAACGCGATGGTCAAAGGCTTGCCCCGCCTGCGCGAGGAAATCAAGGAATTGAAGCGGCAAATCGAAGAACTCAGGTCGAAAGCAAAATGATTTTGAATAAAATATCTTGACTTGAACGGCGGCTGCGTGTAGCTTGAGGCAGACTACTTCTCCATTTCAAAAAAATATGCGACGTATTTTCCTTTTACTTACATTCGTTCTGCTGATTTCGGTTTCGGCGGTGACGGCGCAGACGACTGCCGCCGATTACATTAATCGCGCTTCGCAAAAATTCGATAAAGATGATTTTGACGGAGCGATTGCCGACTACACGAAAGCGATTGAGCTGAATCCGAACGACTACAAAGCGTATTACAACCGGGCGTTAGCCAGAAACCGCAAAAAAAATTCGGTCGAAGCGATTGCCGATTTTACGAAAGCGCTTGAGCTGCAACCGAATCTTATCGAGGCTTATCTGTATCGCGGATTGGCGCGTTATGAAAACAATGACAACGACGGCGCGATTGCCGATTTGACGAGAGTGATTGCCGCCGATTCAAATCTGGAAACCGCTTATTTCCTGCGCGGTCTGGCTCGTTATTCAAAAACTGAATTTGAAAATTCAATCGACGACTTCACCAAAAGCATCGAGCTGAATCCGGAGATGGCTTATTACAAGGCTCGCGGTTATGCGCGTCTCGCCAAATCGGACGCCGACGGCGCGATTGCCGATTTTTCCAAAGTTATCGAGCTTGCCCCAGAATCCGACGACGGCTATTTTTATCGCGCCGCAGCCCGCAGTCTGAAACAGGATTACGCAGGCGCGATTGCCGATTATAATAAAGTCTTAAAACTCAATCCGAATCGGATTGAAGCCTATTTCGAGCGCGGAGCAGCGCGGGAAAATAAAAAAGATTACAAAGCCGCCGTCGAGGATTTTACTAAAGCCATCGAACTCAATCCTCAAATGACAAAGGCTTACGAGCGGCGCGCAATCGTATATCGAAATCTGGGAAAAATAAATCTGGCTGAATCTGACGAAAAGAAAGTCGCTGAGATGAAAAAGCAATAAAATCCCCTTCAAATAAAGTCTGATTGAGGCGGAAATTTTTTTTCGTTCGGCTTTACGCGCGCCCGGATAAATTATATTGTCGTTTCATTTATCCGGCACTTGCCGGTTTCGAGCGGCAAATGCTTTTATATTGTTCGGTATGGAAAATAATCTCGATTACAACGCGATGTTAAACGTGGCGATTGATGAAGCGCGACAGGGTTTGAGCGAAGGCGGAATCCCGATTGGCGCGGCTTTGTTCGATAAAAACGGCAACCTGCTCGGACGCGGGCATAACCGCCGCGTGCAGGAAGACGACCCTTCGGTGCACGGCGAGACGGACGCTTTTCGCAAGGCGGGCAGGCAGCGTTCTTACCGCGATACGATTATGGTCACGACGCTCGCGCCGTGCTGGTATTGCTCGGGTCTGGTGCGGCAGTTCGGCATCGGCACGGTCGTCGTCGGCGAATCGGTAAATTTCGAGGGCGGCGTCGAATGGCTGCGCGAATCGGGCGTCGAGGTGATTGATTTGAATTCGGCGGAATGCGTCCGGATGCTCGCCGATTTCATCGACGCCAACCCGGCGGTCTGGAACGAGGACATCGGCGAAGAGGGAGAATCGATTACGAATTAAAAATTACGAATTAAAAATTACGAATTAATGATTTTTAATCTTTGATTCAGCTCGACTTTTAAAGGTTAAAAATCACTTCTTTCCATTCGTAATTCGTAATTCGTAATTGATTTAGTAATTCGTAATTCGTAGCTCGCGCGCGATTGCGCGCGCCGCGTTGCGCGCCGCGCCGTCGCCGAGCGTTTCGACGACTTCTTTGAGCCGCGCCCGCATCCTTCGGTTCGTTTCCGGTTCGAGCAGCCGGTCGAGTTCCGCCGCCAGAGCTTCGGGCGTGAATTCGTTCTGGATAAATTCCGCCGCCAGTCGCTCGCGCGCTATCAGGTTAATCAAGCCGAAATGCGGGACGTTTATCAAAGGGCGCAGAATTTTGTAATTCAGGCTCGATGTTTTGTAAACAATCGCCATCGGCGTGCCGATAATCGCTGTTTCCAGCGTCGCCGTTCCGCTCGTCACGGCAGCGGCGGCGGCGGCGTTCAGCGCCTCGCGCGTTTCGCCGTGAACGGTGACGAGATTTTCCGGCGGGCTGATGTTTCTGCGTCTTATTTCGTTAATCGCCGCTTCGACCTCGTCTATGCCGCGCGTTGCAGCCAGCGCGTTGACAAACTGGATTTCGGGATTTACACGCGCCAGACGGCTCGCGGTTTCGAGCATCGCGGGCAGGATTCGCGCCACTTCCTTGTGACGGCTTCCGGCGAGCAGAGCCACAATCGGCTTCGCCGCGTCAAGATGATGTTTCGCGCAGAATTCCTCTTTTGAAAGCGCCGACCGGACTTCGCGCGCCAGAGGATTTCCGACGTATTCGACGTGGTGAATTCCCTGCCCGGCGTACCAGTCTTTTTCAAACGGCAGAATCGCCAGCACCAAATCTACGTATTTTTTAATCGTCCGCGCGCGATGCCTGCGCCACGCCCAAAGCTGCGGCGAGATGTAGTAAATCACCTTCAAGCCGTTTTTTTTCAGGGCGCGGGCGAGCTTTAAATTAAAATCGGGAAAATCCACCAGCACGACGGCGTCCGGCTTTCTTTCCGCCGCCGTTTTCTTCAACGTCCGGAACGTGCGCCAGAACATCGGCAAAGCCCGGGCGATTTCCGGCAGACCGACGATAGCCAGATTATCGGCGTTGACGACGGTTTCGACGCCCGCTTCGCGCATTTTGTGCCCGGTCGAGCCGAAAAATTCAAAATCCGTTCCTATCTCGGGCGCAAGCTCGCGCAGCCGCGTCACCAGCCGCGCGGCGTGCGCGTCGCCCGACGCTTCGCCGGCGACCATCATTATTTTGTAACATTTATCATTTAACATTTATCATTTATCATTCGCTTTTAATATTCAGCGCTCATTTGATATTCAGCGGTCGAGACTCAAAACGACAAATGATAAATGATAAATGATAAATGTTAAATGATAAATGTTCTCATCAAGTCAACCAATCGTGTCAATCAGCGCATCTTACCAGTTGTTTTCCGGCAGAGATTCGCGTTTGTTCACGGTAAGCGGTTGCAACGCGTCATTAATACGCTTAAAATTGAGTTTTTGTGTCTACCCCGCACAGGAAATTAGCTGGCGACTGCTTCCGGCGAATTTCTAAAATTTTGGAGGAATTGTAAGTGAAGTTTCGCTTTTTTTTGTTTTTCGCATTTTTATTTTTACTCGGAAATTTAACGACGGTTTCCGCGCAGGCTGACTCGGTCATCGGTCAGATCACGTCATCGACGGCGGAATCCTTTGTCGGCGGCATTTCGGGCAACGGGCGTTTTGTGGTTTTTGAATCAACCGGCAACGTCGCTACCGAGAACCCTCGCAACGCCGACGGCAATCGCGAAGTTTTTCTTTTCGATTACGCGCAGCGCCGGATTTTTCAGATTACCAACACCAGAAGTCTCTTAAAAGACCAGGCGGCGGACCCGATTTTCAGCAACATCAGGGTTGAAATCCTGAACCTTCGCCCCGTCATCAGCGCCGACGGGCGCTGGATTGCCTTCGGCTCGAACGCGACGACTTCGACCCCGACGACTCCGAACGCGACCAACCCGGGAAATTTCGACGCCAATTCCTTTAACGTGACGTCGGGCGGAACGACCACCAACCCGCTGACCTCGGACGGCAATACGGAGATGTGGCTTTACCAGATTCCGGAGACGACGCCCGTCAATTTGTCGAGCGGCGACGAAATCCCGTTTACCGATTTGAACGCCGGAACTTTTATCCGCGTGACCAACACGGCGCCGAGCCGCCTGCCGATGGAAGGCTCGACGACGACGCTGCCGGTTATCGCCGACGACAACCGCGACCCCAGCCTGAACAACGGGGGCGAGTTCGTCGCCTTTATCTCGAACAGGGATTTGGTTCCCTGTTCGACCACGCCGACGGCAACCTGCGGAAACGCTTTTCCGAATTTCGACAATCCGGAAGTTTACACCTACGCGCGTCTTACAAATACGCTCGGGCAGGTGACGGCGACGCCGCGCGGCACGATTTTAGCGCCGATTTACAACGTCAACCCGGTCATTTCCGGCAACGGCGGTCGCGTCGCGTTTCTCAGCAACGGCGACAACCCGATTGCCGGTCAGACGGGCGGAATGAACACCGACCGGACGGACGAGATTTTCTACTCCAATTTAAGCAACGGCGTTCCGGCTGGCGCGCGCGTGCAGGTCACGCAGACCAGCGCCGCCAACGAGGGCGATATCGTCAATATTTTCAACTACGGTCCGCGAATGAGCCGCGACGGGCGCTACATCGCTTTTGAATCCTATGCGGATTTAGCCAGCGAACACGGCGGCGCGAACCAGACGGCGTCGGCGGTTTTCGTTTACGACGCCAATACGCCGGTGACGACTCCGCCGACCGTTCCGTTTCGCCGCATCGGACCGCGCACCAACGCCGACTCAGGGGTGCTCAGCGACGTTTTGCGCTTCCCGACTTTTTCCGATTACGACGCTAACGGAACTCCGGCATCGGTTATCCTGGCGACGCGTCTGAACATCAATGCCGCCGGGACGATTCCCTCGACGGCTTCCGAAGGCTTAAATCCCGACTCGCAGCGCCCGACGCAGGTTTATTCCTATCAATTAAACCTTCCGCCGGCGGCTGCGAGATTTACGCGCCTGACTCGACTCCCGGCGGGCTCGGTAATTACGAGCGTTCAGCCCTACGCCAGCAATACGCAAAGAAGAATTTCTTTCAGTATGTCGCAGGTCGAGCCGGGAACGGGCAATTACGATTTGCAGACCGAGACTTTTTATCTGCTGACGCCCGAGGCGACGACGACGACACCGGCTAATCTGACTTTCGCCACCGGCGCGAGCGCGATTCCCGTGACGGCGTCGCCCGTTCCGTCGCCCAGCCCGACCGCGACGCCGAACCCGACGCCGACCCCGACCGGCAGCCCGACACCGACCGCGACGCCGACGCCGCAGACGCCGCCCGCCGTTCAGGGACTCGCGCCCGGTATGCTGGCAATCGTCAATCTGGACACCGGATTTATCGAGCCGGTGACGCCGAAAACCGCCGTCGGCTCGGTTTCGCGCAGCTTCCCGCTGCCGATTGAGCTGAGCGGCGTGACGATGACGATTAACGGCGCGGCTTGCGGTCTGAAAATGGTCAGCCGCCGCCAGATTATGTTTACCGTTCCGCTCGGCGTTTTCCCGCTCAGCGGAAATGAAGTTTCGCGCCCGGTGGTGATTAACAACAACGGAACGGTTATCAGAGGAAACGTTACAATCGTGTTCGCGCGCCCAGACATTTTCACGAGCAACGCCGTTCCGAGTCCCGGCGGGCGGGCGCGGCTGCAAAACGTCGTCAACCGCGTTCCGACGACCGAGCCGTTTAACGTGCGGACGGTCAGAATTCGCGGCGGCGTCCGCGTTCCCACGGTTCTGAGGCTGTATGCAACCGGCATTTTCATTCCGAATGCCTCAGCCGTCACTTATACCGTTCGCATCGGAAGCGTGACCATCCCGCTTCCGGCAAATACTCAGGCGGTTCAGCGCGAGCCGGGCGTTTATACGATTGACTTTACGCTTCCGCCTGAACTGAGAGGCGCGGGCGACCAGCCCGTAGTCCTGAGCGTGACGGTCGGCGGGCAGACGTTTACCAGCCGCCTCGACGACACCGCGCCCAGAACGAGCATCCTGTAAAAAGGCGAAAGTAAAAAGGCAAAAGGCAAAAGTAAGGAAGAAACAATCTTTTTCTTATACTTTTGCCTTTTGCCTTTTACCTTTTGCCTTCGTATTGTTTTCTTGCTTTAGTTTCCGGCTTGGTTTATTCTAATTAAAAGAAATTTATTTTTTTTACGATTTTGTTGAAAGCGGTCGATGTTTTGCAGTTTCTACCTGTTTAATAACTTCCTATAAATAATCCTTTAAGGAGCAATATATTTTATGGCAACTTCTGAGAGAGATGTAAGCACTTTGCGAATCGCGCCGAAGGTTTGGCGCGACGGCGAGCTTATTGACTGGGATGACGCGCGCGTTCACGTGATGACGCACGCCATTCATTACGGTTCGAGCGTTTTTGAAGGCATTCGCTGTTACGCGACCAAGCGCGGTCCCGCGGTGTTTCGCCTGACCGAACATATGCAGCGGCTTTTAAATTCCGCCAAAATCTACCGGATGGAAACGAAAATCACGCGCGACCAGCTCTGCGGCGCGGCGGTCGATTTAGTGCGTCAAAGCGGTCTCGACGCCTGTTACATTCGCCCGGTTATCTTTCGCGGGCTGAACGAGGAGCGCCCGTCTTTCGGCGTCAACCCGTTTCCGAACCCGGTACAGTGCTACATCGCCAGTTGGGACTGGGGCAAATATCTGGGCGAAGAGGCGCTGGAAAACGGCGTCGACGTCTGCGTTTCGAGCTGGACGCGCAT
>JALZHR010000447.1 GCA_030860665.1 Acidobacteriota bacterium | reverse complement strand
GGGCGGAAACGAACTGATTATTTGAGCTGTTGATGCGATACCAGCTTCCCGCCGAAGGTCGATAAACCGAAATATCCGCTCTGCCGTCGCCGTCAAAATCACCGGGCACGGGCAAATCTCCGTTTGTGCCGAACTGCACGGGCGTGAACGTGTTGTTCGATGAATTCAAACGATACCAGCCACCATCCGAGGGACGGAATACGTTAATGTCAGTTTTGCCGTCACCATCAAAATCAGCCGGGGCGATTAAATCTCCTGCAGCACCAAACTGAACTGCGATAAATCCGGCTTGCGATTGGTTTAAATACCACGCGCCGTCCGACGGACGAAAAACCGACAAATCGGCTTTTCCGTCTCCGTCATAGTCAAATGAAGAGCTCCTGACAATGACTGTGATGGAGTTGTCAGAGCTGTTCGAGGCAGAACTTGAATTCCCGGAAGCGTCCTGCGCGGCGCCGGCAACGACGGTCGCCCGCACTTGTCCGCTCGATCTGATATTGCCGACTGTAACGGTATAAACGCTGCCGCTGCCCGTAACGGTCACGTTCGCGGACGAAACATTGGCGGTCGAACCGGCGAGCGAAACGTCGGCTGCGGTATAACCGGTCAGTCGAAAGACTTCTTTTCACTCGATGAACGAAAATCCCTGCCGTATCTATATCCAGCTTTTTCAGCCGAAAATCGATAAACTCGAAAACGGATTTGTGCTGATGCGGACAAATCCTGAACGGTTCAATCCATCTCAATCATTGGACGGGAATTTACGTATTTTGGGACAAATTCCAATTCCGATACATTTCGGTCACAGTCGCCTGAAAACGAAAAAACCGCCGATGAAAGCGGTTTGGAAACTACTGATAATAAAGATGTTAATGGCGGAGCCGACGGGACTCGAACCCGCGACCTCCAACGTGACAGGGCAAAATTCTGTGTTTTAGATTTGGCTTAAATATAAGCAAAATCAGCAATTAGGGAAACACCAGCAACTACGCTTCGGCATAGTTGCTTTATTTATGCGGAGTTTTTGGGGCACATTTTGGGCACACTTTATTAAGGTGCCTATCATAAAACGATTTTATTTCGCGGCGTTATTTAACGGTAAGCGTTAAAAAAATCCAATACTCGACGATTATAATCGCTGAAAAAATTGTGTTCCGCATAGCAAATTCTAAGCTGCTCGCCGATTGACTGCAAATAGGAATTGTATTGAGCCGGAATCGCGCTTTGCCAGCCCGAAACGTCAGGGTCTTGAATCAAAAAATCACGCCCGTCCAAAAAACCGCTTTGTCTAAGCGCGCTATGGATTGTCCGCGAATCGTTTGCCGCCAAACCGGGAATGCGCCAGAATCTTTCCGGGTAAACTGGAGAAGGCGCAAATAAATGATACTGCGCCGGAACATTGCGCGAGGTGAGACTTATATAATTTTGATACGCTTGGCGGACGCCGCCCGCCATAATCGTGCCGTCGTTTTGCGGCATAGACCAGATTGTCGGCGTTGTCGTGATGTTGATAATGTCGGGCGTTCCGGCAAGCGCGGTCATTGATGTCGCGCGAAAGTTTAATGCGCGGGAAACTCTCGGAGCGAAGCCTGCGCCTTTGGAAAAACCGTGCGCGAATTTAGGCGTTTGCAGGGTCATTAAGCCTCGCTGAATGAATAGATTTATCGCCGCTTGGACGTTTTGGATGTCGGGATTGGTCGCAATATCGTTGCTCGTATTCCAATCGCGGATCGTCCGGTCTGCGCTGTCAATCGCGACGACTGCATATCCTTCGGCAACGGCTTCATTGGCGAAGATGCGTCGTTCGAGATTGTTGAAAAGCAGATTTGCCGCGCCGCCCTGACCGTGAAAATGAAAAATCACGCCCTGCGCACTCGGCGGAAAATAATATCCGATTTGAATGCCGTTCAGAGTTTCATAAGTCGGATTCCAGATTGGCGCGGGTTTATAGGTTGCCGTTAAATTGACGTTCAGCTTTGAAGTGCGAAGTTTGGTATGCCATTCACGCGGGTTTTGCAGCAAAAAATCGTCGCCTGTCCAACGGTCAAAAACCATTCCGGCAGGATTCGGGTCAGCCCAAACATGAACGAAACCCTGTCCTTTGTAACTGCCGTCGCCGCTTCCGCTGTTGACCGTGACGTTTGAGCGCTGCGCCAAAGCCGAAAAAGACAAAAACACGCTGAGCAGAAAGAGTTGAAACAATTTCATAATTATTTTTGTCCAGTTTGGGAATTAGAAAAACAATCATTAGACGTGCTGACGCCTATTTTGGTCGGAATTATTTTAAATGACTCAACGAGTTGAAACACAAGAGAACCCATCAAATTTTAGCAGCTAAGCACAAACCTGAGACGTCGAATGGTTGAGATGATGTGGGCGAAAACCGCCGCCAAACTCGCTAACCTTTAACGGACAACGATGAAAACAAAGCAGCTTTCCGCCTTATGTTAATTGATTTGTTGAACCTTACTAAATTGCTGGAAACCAATTTTTTCAGTGCGATGATTTATGCCGGTTCAATTTATTTAGAGTGTTTGAAATCAAACCACTCCGCTTGCGGCAATAAGTATTAACAATAAAATTGCTGCGGCAACGATTGCAATTTCCTTTCCCGTTAGATTGTTTTTACCTGTCACTTGCCTGACTCCTGAATATTGTATTGTGTTAGCCATATTCAAGTTATCAATTACGATAAAACTGTCATCATTCACTTCGCTGACGTATCCATTCAGCTTCCTGCCATCTTTCATCTTAACTTTGACTTGAACTTCTTTACCGGAACCGAGTTGACCGATTCCGTTTTTAACTTTTGCCGCAAGTTTAGCTTCCTTTTCCGGGTTTGAGTTTGCTTTTGCCGTTGTGAAAGCAGAAAAGTTAAACAGTAAACTGATCAGAAAAAGCGATATGAATTTAATAATCATAATCTTATTCTCCTAAAACCTTTATTTCTTGTGAACATAATAAAAATTATAGGTCTGAAAAAGACTAATCATTTATCTGTTATTACACTTTATTCAACTGTTACAATCCGAATTATATTAATAAATGCCTCAAAAAGGGTCGTTTTTGACACATTCAGGAAGTAGCTGTTTCCGCCTCGCGTCCATTGACTTATTGGGCAGCGGTTGAAACTGCAAAAACAACTTTCATCTCAATGTCTCTGGACGGAGCAGTTCGAGGTATGCCGATTGAACCAATATCTAGAAGGCGTGCTGACTCCCGCGATTAATAATCCTACGAGCAGAAAAAACAGCAAAGCGCAAAATGCTAACCCGGGACTCGTCGGGACGGCACCGCCGTAAGCCAAAAATGCTATCGGAACGATGACGAGCAAGCCGGAAAGCAGACGCATCCAGAGGGCGCCGAATCCTGAAAGCGCAAATCCGCCAAAGAGACCGATTAGCGCGACAACAATTGCGCCGCCGCCAAGCCCTGTAGCGATGAGATTCGGGATGAAATCGTCCAAAACGATTACCGGAATCAAAGCCAGAAGCAGAGGCGACAGAACCGCCCAACGCCAATGCCTTTTATCGGAGGTTTCAGCAATGTAAACTGCCGTGCCGAGAACCGCTCCCATCAACGCGGCGGGAAGCAGAACCGCCGCGAAAGTGCCGCGCCACGAAACCGACGGACTTTCACCGATCTGCACTGCCAGCACGGTCATCCACGCCCGCAATGCCGCGCCCCAAGCCAGACCGAGCAACGCGCCGAAAATAACACGTTTTGTTAAACCGCTCCGGCGAGCGGGAAAATTCATAACCGTAATTGAATCATTTGCAGGTTTTAAGTTTTCCATAATTTTATCTCCGTTTAACTTTCAATTTCTTTGAAGAATTTCGTTTCAAAAACCTTTTGTCCGGCGAGCGAAGTGTAAAAACCGTAAATCGCCAGAGCGAAAATCGCCAAAGCAGCGAAAAATGTGTTGCCGAAATACCAACTCGAAGCGTTTGCCGTAAGCGGATTATGGAAAGTAAGAGCGAAAAATACGCTTAAAGAAACCATTGTCAGCAGCCCGAAGCGCGAGATCGAAACGGTATAGATGGTTGCGACGAGAGCCGGTTCGAGAAAGCCAGTCCAGTGGTTAAAATTTGTAAAAATTGTGCCATACATCAGGAAACAGAGCGTCCAAAACCCGATTGCCGCAAACCATCGGCTTCTAAAAATCACCGCTAACAAAACCAGAAACAGCATGATGAAAAACGCCGTGTCAACTCCGCTGTTAATTGCCTCCAGAAATTTCGCCGTGAGCTGCCGGAAGCCTTCAAGATAGACGAATTCCGAAGCCGGATTCGGCACAAGCTCGAGCCCGCTCCACTCGCGCAAAAGCGGTCTGGAATAAATTGCCGCCGTCATCGCCAGCCCGAAAATTCCGCCAATGAGCACATCGCGCCCGACCATCGGGTCGCGCCAGTCTCCGGCGAGCAGCCTGTTCCACGAGATCAGCAATTCCGCCCAGCGGCGGCGCACGAACGGCTCGAGCGCAAGATAAAGCATTCCCAAAATCAACGCATACCAAAGTTTTTGGCTCGCCGTTTCAAAAATCAGAAGCTGCTCGCGCCGCAGATCGGGTATGTGATCGGCGGCGAGCAATCCGGAGGCGAGCGAGCAGAGAAAAAGAAAAATTGTTACTTTAAGGGCGCCGCGCCGGTCGGCTCGCCCGTTGCGCACGTTCCGATAAGCGAGAAAACCGGCGGCGGCGAGCAAACTGAGATAAATTAAAATCGAAACAATATTGGAAAACTTCTGCGAATCGGACAAAGCGGTTTCTGTCTGCCGCGCGGGTTTGTCCCAAGGCGCGACAATTTGAAAATAGACGGGCTTGCCCTCAAAAGCGGCGGCTTCGATGCGCACTGAAACGTCTGCGTGGTCAACGTGCAAGCCTTCCCAACTCATTATCGAATCTGCGAAAAACGGCGGCGACCAATTTGATTCGGTTTGCCGAAACCCGCGAATGTCCAACCCCGCTTCGGCGAAAATATTCGTCCAATCAAACTCGTCCGGCTTTACTGTTTTATCTTTGACCTGCGGCGGAACGGCTTGAAATTCGAGCAGACGACCGCGCGCGTCCAGCAGGACTTTAGTCATTCCCGCGACATCAAGCGGCGGGTCTTCGGGCGAAACCGTCTCCGACTGCAAAGGTTCCAGATAACGCGGGCTGGTGCGATGCCAGAAATAGATAACCGCGGGCTGTCCTGTTCGCATCCTTTCCCAACTGTTCGGAGATTTTTCAGCGGCATACTCGTAATAATCAAACGTCCGGCTGAAACCGTAATCGGTATCGGCTGGCAAGTTTGCATAACCGAGTTTTTTCAAAATCGAATCGGCGCGTTCTGCCAGGGCTTCGGGCGATTTTTCGAGCGGAATCCATTCGTGATAACGCGCCTTTCCTAAAAACAAAACGATGCCGGCGAAAAGCAAAACGACCGTCAATAGAAACGCGAGCGCGACGGCTGGCTTTAATGCGCCTTTTTTCGGCGCGGCAGCGACCATTTCGGGTGAAGGAGTCTCGCCCACCGCAATCGCCGCTTCCAGAGGATTTCCGCCCGGCAGCATCAACGCCACCTGCAAAGCATTTTTCGGACGTTCCGCCGGATTTTTTTCCAGACACTGCAGAATCGTTTTTTCGACAATCGGGTCAATGTCTTTTAAAACTTCTGACGGGTTTGTCGGCGTGGTCGTCTGCTGTCTCTGCAAAAGTTCCGGCATCGAATCGGCTTGGAACGCCTGCTTGCCGGTGAAAATTTCATACAAAACAAGTCCGAGTGAATAGATGTCGCTTTTTTGCGAAATTTCTTTTCCGGTGATTTGTTCAGGCGACATATAAGCCGGTGTGCCGACGCGAGTCTCTCCGGTTTTCAATTCTTCTTCGAGTCCGGCAATGCCGAAATCAGTAATCCGCGCTTTGCCTTTGCCGTCAATTATCACGTTGGCGGGTTTCAAATCGCGGTGCAAAATACCCGCTTCGTGAATCGCCCCCAGACCGAAACAAAGCTGCCGCGCAATCTCAACAGCCTTGTCCGAAGGAAGCCTGCCGATACGCCGCAAAAGCGAAGCCAAATCGTCGCCGTCAATAAATTCCATCGAGAGAAAATGACGGTTCTCGACTTCGCCAATGTCAAAAACGCGGCAGACGTTCGTATGCGCGACTTGTCTTGCGGTGCGGACTTCCGCGTGAAATCTTTCAAGCGCGGCTTTATCGCGTTCCAACTTGTCGGGCAAAAATTTCAGGGCGACGGTTTGATTTAATTTAATGTCTTCGGCTTTGAAAACCTCACCCATTCCGCCTTTGCCCAAAAGCCCGATGATTCGATAGCGATTCGCCAGAACAGTTCCGGCGACAAACTTTCCGTTATCCAAATTGCCCGTCGTATGATTTGCCATCAACGTTTGTTTTTCTTCAAACATACTCGCGACTTCCGCCGCCGCGGGATTTTCCATAAAACTGTTCGCATTTTCCAGCGAGGCAATCAATTTTTCGACTTCGCGGCGCAATTTCATGTCGCCCGCGCAAGTGGCTGCGAGAAACTCGCCGCGTTTTTCGGGTTCAATCTCCTGCGCCGCGTCAAATAAACTTTTGATTTTCTGCCAGCGTTCCGCGTTCATCATTTTGTATTTTACGAGAAAAAATGAGTTCAAGCATTTTGCCAGGCTCGCCTTAGGCTTATCTATAAATCGCGTAATTTCGCATAAACCCGCCCGGCGAGTTGGGTTGCGCAATAATTGAATGAAGCATCCAAGCGATGCCGCACAGAGCCAGAATAATTAAAACATTCAGCAGAAACGAAGCCAGAGCAAACGCTATATCGGTTTCTTTTTGTAATTTTTTATTGTTTTCGCGCATTTAATCTTCCTCCGAACGAATTGATTTGAATTGACTTCAATTATTAACGCGACACTCTTTTGCGGAAACGCTCATAAAAATTTGTTTGAATAAAAACTGAAAAGAAAATATCATTTGACAAACTTTTGAAATGGAAGAAAATTCGCGGCAAATCACATAATTGCTTGATAGTTGGAGCAACGGCGAGGCGGAAATTTTGGACGAGTTGATACCAATAGTTTATGCCGAACTGTGCCGTTAGGCTCCTGATTATTTGCGACGCACGCTCAAATCACACGCTGTAAGCGACGGCTTTAAACAACGAAGCGAATCTGAAATTAATTGAGCAGCACGAGGTGAAACGGTAAAATCGCGCCCATTTTTTGCGATCGCGGCACAAGCAAAGAGGCGGATTCTGGTTGATTACGCCCGCCAGCGAAAGCGGGAAAAACGCGGCGCTAAGGGCAATTTGCCGATTAACCATCCCCGCGCAAGAAAAAAGCGTAGTATTGAGTGGCGCTCGACGAAGCCTTTAATAAGCTGGCGCAATTCGATGAAAGGCAGGCAAGAGTCATCGAGCTTCGTTATTTTAGCGGCTTGTCAATTTACGAAACCGCCGAAATTCTAAACATTTCAAACGTAACCCTTACTGGACTTATGTATCAATATTAAGAATTAACGAAATAAACAATGGATTTATTCAATGGGATTGACGCCTCCTCAATGGCGTTACTGACATTCGCCGTGATTGGTATTGTACGGGCTTATGAATCACTGATTGACGGCGATTACAGAACGGCAGGTAAAATTGCCGTGGCTGGGTTCGTCTCAAAAAGGGGCGTTTGTGAAACGCTTACTTTTTCAATCAGAACTGTCAAAAAACGTCTGGTTTATTTTTTGACGCCAAAATTCACGTGGTTAACACTCAATTAGTGAAGAGTGTCAGAAAACTACAGTTTTCTAACATCCTAATTTTTAATAAACCTTCAAATTATGCTTTCTTAAACTTCGAGATTACTTCGCAACCTTTGGATGTCCCGCTGCGGAGGTGAGCCGAACAATTTTTTATAATCTCGGCTGAAATAAGACGGGTCTTCATAGCCGACGCGGGAACTGGCGACTGCAACATCTAAATCTTCGCCTAGCATTAGACGACGAGCTTCCTGAAGACGGATTTGTTTTTGAAACTGCAAGGGGCTCATCGCCGTCACTGACTTGAAGTGGTGATGAAAACCCGAAACGCTCATCCCAAGCTCACGCGCCATATTTTCTATTTTCAAAGGCTCGTCAATATGTTCTCGAAGTTGTTTAACCGCCTTCGAAATGCGCCGCGTGTCGCCTTCCGAAACCAGCAGGTGACTAAGCCTCGCGCCCTGCTCGCCTTTTAAGAGGCGGTAAATAATTTCACGAATAATTTGGGGCGCGAGAAATTTCATTTCCTCGAGATTATCGAGCAACCTCACCAATTTGGCGACCGCGTCGAGGAGCTCGGCATCAATCGGGCTGACATTCATTGCTTTAATGCTCATATCGCCTTTTTTAATTTTGATTCGAGATTCCATCAATACGGAAGCGACGACCGTAGGATCCAGATCAAGACGAAAGCTCAGATAAGGTTTTTCTTTGGAGGCTTCGACGACGTGGCTAATGGTCGGCAAATCGACGGTTGATATTAAATAATGTCCGGGGTCATATCGGAATACTTCCTCGCCTAAAAGCATTTCCTTGCTGCCTTGCGGGACGACACAAAAAGCGGGCTTGAACACTGAGTGAACCGGCTCGGTCGGGGTAGAAGAACGAGCCAGAAAAACTCCCGGATACGCTTCAAGTAGTCCGTCCTCCAGCGACTTATCCCCGGAAGTGAGGCGCATCATTCGCTCGATCAGCTCCGCCCGGTTGATTTGCATTCTTTGCCTTTCAAATTCTGTTTCTCGTTTGTTCATAAATTTATCTTAGTCCTTTCGTTTTTTGTCCGCACATGATCGGAGAGTTTTTTGCAGAAATGTCCGAACATTTTCGAGGATCGTTATAGCTCCTTTCATTCGGGAGCCATCATACTAAAAGATTAACAAGCGATTGATTAAAAAACGGTTTCGATAAGGATGAAAAATTATTTGGAGAAATTTGAGAAATAACGTCGCCGGCTAAAGTTGTAGAAAGGCAGTATTCTGACGGTCAACAAAAGACGATCAATCGTTAAGGGGAGCATTAAAAATGAAAAGGATAAAAATTCAAGTCCTCATGGGTTTCATCGCTTTGCTAATGAGTTTTTCGAGCAATACAAATGCGCAAGCGGTTAGAAGCGCACAAACCAATATGGGTAACAACCAATCATTAAACGCCGCAGAGCAGAGCATCGTCATCATTTCCGCTTTGACCGCGACGGGCGATCTGGAAAATTTGCGAAAAGCTTTGAACGCCGGGCTCAATTCCGGGCTGACCGTTAACGAGATTAAAGACGTTCTCGTGCAAATGTATGCTTACTGCGGCTTTCCGCGAAGCCTCAACGCTATCAACGCATTTATGGCGGTGGTCGAAGAACGGAAGAAAAGAGGCATTAAGGACACGGAAGGAAAAGCGGCGCTGCCGATTAGCGACGGAGATAAATACGAGCGTGGCAGAAAGACTCTGGAAACGCTCACCGGACAGCCGCAGTCAAAGCCCGCCAAAGGTTTCGGAGAATTTTCTCCCCAGATTGACCGCTTTTTGAAAGAACATCTGTTCGCCGATATCTTCGACAGCGACGTATTGAACTTTCAGCAGCGCGAAATAGCCACCATTTCGGCGCTCGCCGCGATGGTGGGCGTCGAACCGCAATTAGAATCTCATCTGTCGATGGGAATGAATACTGGACTAACAGAAAGCCAGCTAAAACAAGTCTTTGACTTGATCGAAAAAAACGTCAGCCGGCGGCAGGCGGAAACAGCCCGAAAATCGTTGACGAAAATCATCGCCGCTCGGCAAAAGGAGTAATAAAAATATGAATAAAATTATCGTCCCGTTTTTCGTTTTGTTAATTATGATTGCCGCTCACAGCGCAGCTTCCGCGCAGGAGCAAAAAGAGGTGGATAAAGGAATGATTGTGCGTATGTCGGAGATCGAAATCCTTCCCGAATTTCTCGAAGAATACAAAGCCATTCTGCAGGAAGAAGCTGAAGCCTCGGTCAGATTGGAAAAAGGCGTTATCTCCATATTCCCGATGTATCAAAAGGAAAATCCAACTCAGGTTCGGATTTTGGAAATCTACGCCGACCGCGCAGCCTACGAATCGCATCTCAAAACGCCCCATTTTCAGAAATATAAAACGACGACTCTGAAAATGGTCAAAACGCTGAAACTCGTTGATATGGATGGGATAGATGTGCCGACGATGACCAGGATATTCAGAAAGATGAAGAGGTAAATGCTAACAAGGAAAAAATTATGAACATCAAACTACTCACCGCCGTGACGGTAATGCTTTTTCTGATTGGGGCGGCGCCTGCACAGACGAAGCGTAAAGAGACCACTTCGCTTTCGGACTCGGCGATGCAGAAGAATCAATCGCAGAAAAACCGCCTGCCAAACTCGAAGAACAGAGTCTTCGAGGTTCGGACATACACCATTGCCCAGAAATGGGATGTTTATATGCCGTTTTTCACCGGAACCACGATGGAGCTTTTCAAAAAGCATGGTTTCGAGACGGTCGGATTCTGGATTCCGCAAGACGCACCTGATTCCGAGAACACACTCGTTTATATCCTGGCATTCCCTGACAGAGAAACGGCGAATAAGAAATGGGAGGCTTTTTTTAATGATCCGAAATGGAAGCAGGACCGGGCGGCTTTTATTGCAAAATACGGCAAAATCACGGACAAGATCGTATCGCAGTTCGTCTCACCCGTTGATTTTTCGCCAATAAAATAGAATCAGCAGGTAAAAGGCGAACTAAAGAAAATGAAAAAAATATTCGGCAGGAAATAAAAAAATGAAAAGAATAACAATCGGATTACTATTGGGTGCGGCACTTTTTTCCGCCATCGCATGCAGCAATCAGCAATCAGCTAATACGGAGCAAGGAAAAGTGGGAAAGAAAGAAAACAAGAACGAGAACATAATTTTTCCGAAGGGCGAAAGAGCCCCGGCGGAGAATTTTACGGGAACCGTTTATGTGCAGCCGCTCGCCCCAAAAACAGAAAACAATAATTTTTCAATCGGCAGCGTGACCTTTGAACCAGGCGCGCGGAGCAACTGGCATATACATCCGGCGGGACAAACTTTGCTTGTGCTTGAAGGCACGGGGCTTTATCAGGAAAAAGGCAAAGCCATCAGAACGATCAACAAAGGCGAAACAATCCTTTGCGATCCCGATATTGAACATTGGCATGGAGCATCGCCCGAAAGCGGAATGACGCACGTTGCGATTACCAATTTCAAAGGCGACAGTCAGGTAAATTGGTTAAAGCCGGTGACGGACGAAGAATATAAAGCTGACGCAAGATAATCATAAAACCGTTCATAGAGAAGGGTGTCAAAAAACTAATCTTTTTTGACGCCTGTATTATGCTTACACGAACTTTTGTGGAAGTTTCCGAGCTTGCCTCTCTGCTGGAGCAGTGTCAAAAGGAAAAGGATTTTGAGCTGCAAGGCTTTATTACCTTAGCCGCCTGCACCGGGCTGAGAAAAACAGCCATTCTTTCGCGCAAATGGAGCGAGGTGCAATTAGATGTGGATTTCCCGTATATTCATCTGGCGAAAAAGGACAGCAAAAACAAGCGGTCAAACCGTTTACCGCTGCCTGATTTGTGTGTTCGGGTCTTAAAACAGCTTCCCTCTTACGGTAATCACGAATATTTGTTCCCTGCCCGCCCGAATGTCCGGTTCAAAGATGCCAGTAAATTTCAGAAACCACATGCCTGGGATATCGGAAAGTGTTTTCGCCGAATCCGCGATTTAGCCGGTATTTCGGATTTGCGAATTCACGATTTGCGTCATTTTGCAACGACGATGCTGTTTATGGAAGGGGTCGCTGACGCCATCATCCGCAAGATGACCGGGCACCGCTCGGATGAACTGGAAAGATACAAACATTTTTCGCCAGAATTCAAGCAGCAGACGACAGAACTTATTGCAGGTAAGCTACTTGAAGAGCTGGAAGGTACAAATTGGGGTACAGGCGCCGAAAATGAAAAAGCCGCCCCAAAGGACGGCTCTGAAACTACTGATAATAAAGAGATTAATGGCGGAGCCGACGGGACTCGAACCCGCGACCTCCAACGTGACAGGCTGGCGTTCTAACCAACTGAACTACGACTCCGCAAGAGAAGAAAAAGAGTTATATTTTCAAACTTTTAATGGGCACGAAGGGACTCGAACCCCTAACTTCCTCCTTGTAAGGGAGGCTGTCTACCAATTGACGTACATGCCCTTGCAAAATTTTTCAAACGAATCTTTTTGACAACGCACGTCAGATGCCCGATTTTTGTCAAAAAAACATCGCTGTTTCTGACCGAACAGCGAATTTTTATGCTACGAAAATTTCGCCCCGACTGTCAAGTCGGGCGCAAACCAAAGACTTTACTGATTTCTCCGCAGCATTTGCGGCTGCGATTTTATCGCGCCCGGCGCGCGCGTCGCGTCGTAAACCAGGAGCGTTCCGCCGAAGCCGACGGCGAAGCCGCGTCGCCCGGCGAAAACGACTTTTTCGAGCTTGTGGCGAGCGACAGATTCGACCGGCAGCCACGCGTTTCCGGCGTTTCTCGTGTGCAGAATCGCGCCCTGCTCGCCGACCGCCCAGCCCTCGGTCGGGCTGGTGAAATAAACGTCCAGCAAATCCTTATCGACGTTTGAAACCTGCTCGCGCCAGACTTTTCCGGCGTTTACGGTGGCGTAGATTTTCCCGTTCGTGCCGACCGTCCAGCCCGTTCGCTGATTGACGAAGAAAATCGAATTGAGCTTTGTTTCCGATGTTCCCGAAACGGTCGCCTTGTTCCACGTCAGACCGGCGTCTTCGGTGAAAAGAATCGTGCGCCCGCCGCCGACGATTGCGCCGTGCAAATCGTCCGTAAAATTTCCGTCGAGCAACAGATAGCGGCTCGGAACGAGCGTTTTTTTCCACGTTTTCTTATCGTCCTGCATCGCGAAAACGACGCCCGATTCGCCGACGGCGTAGCCGTAACCGCTCTTAGTGAAAAATATTCGCGCGATGCGGTCGCGACCTTCGCCGAATTCAATTCTTTCCCAGCTCGCGCCGCCGTCCGTCGTTTTCATCAGATACGAGGGCGCAGTCCCGCGCAAATTATAAATATCTCTTTCGCACAGAATCCAGCCGTTTCGCTCGTCGGCGAAATAAACGTCCCGAATATTGTCCTCGGTAAAACGGCGCGCCGTTTTCCAGGTGTTTCCGTTGTCTTCGGTCGAGAGAAAACTCCCGCGGCTGCCGACAATCCAGCCCTTGTTTTCGTTCAGAAAATAAACCGAGTGCAGCCACGCCAGCGTGCCGGAATTCCGCTTCATCCAACCGGCTTCCGCAGTCTGAAAACAGAGCAGGAGCAGGAATAAAAGTAAAATTTGTTTGGCGTATTTCATTAAAACAAAACTCAGGTCAGAACCGCCTGCGGCAGCGAGCGGTTTTTTCAAGGCTCAAGGCTAAGGGCGAAAGGATAAAGATTTTTTTTCCACTTTCGCCTTCAGCCCTTAGCCTTGAGCCTTTCAAGGCGGCGGTTCTGACTTAAAAGGGACTGCCGAATAAAATTCTGACTAAGCTTGCTCTTTCCAGAATTTTGAAAATGTTGCTCGCGTTCAGCTTAAATCCGGCGTCGGGAATAAAAACCTGGTCGCCGGGAACGAGGTAAATCATCTCGCCTTTGCCGCGCTCGATAGCCTGCAAGTTTACCGGAATCTGCGTCAAGCCTTTTTCCGATTGGCGATAAATCACCACGCGTTTGCGGTCCCCGTCTTTCAGAACTCCGCCCGATTCGGTAATCGCTTCGTAAACGCTGACGCGCCGCGTCATCGGGCGCACGCCGGGCGCGGCGACTTTGCCGAGCACGCTGTAGCGCGCCGAGCCGACTCTTTCGAGCGTCACCGTCACCTTCGGGTCGATGATATACTCGTCCAGTTTTTTCGTGATTTCGTCGGCGACTTCTTCGACCGTTTTGCCGCCCACGAAAACGCCTTCGCGAATCAGCGGATAGGAAATTTTCGCGGTCGGCGGAATCGCGATGCCCGTTTTGCAGTAATTCGGGCATTGCGCAAAGACTTCGACCGAAATCACGTCTTCCGGTCCGAGCCGGTAATTTTTCAGATAATTGTTGTAATACGGCAAGATAGCGGCTTCTTCCTCGGACGGCGATTCCTGTCGTTTGTCGTCGGTCTGCGGCGCGGTTTTCGGCGTTTCGGTCGGCGTCGTTTTCGTTTCGGGAGAAACCTGCGATTTGTCTTCGGTCTTGACTTCTTCCGGGTTCGCCACGCGGTCGCGCTTTTGCTGCGGCGTCGCCGTCGCTTCCGGCGTCGGATTCTGCACCGCAGGAGCAGATTCCTGCGCGAAAACGCCGGGCGCGAAAATCAGACCGCTTATCAGGGCTAAAGCAATGTTTTGACTAAACTTAACCAGCTTCATCTTTCCTTCTCCGTCAAAAGTAAAAACGCTTATCCGATTTCAAATTCCAGATTTCAGATTTAACAAAGAATGTGACACCGATTCAATAAGATAAATCAGGCTTAATCAGGACTAATTTTAAATAAAATCTTAATCTATCTTATTGACTCCTAATAAATCAGCGTCCCGTTAATTCCTTATCCAATCTAAAATCTAAAATAAATCACCTTCCGCCGCGACCGAACAGAACCGTTTTCACCGTTTCAAAAACAATCACCAAATCGAGGGCGAGGCTTTGATTTTTGATGTAATACAAATCGAATTGCAGCTTTTGCCGCGCGTCGTCAACCGATGCGCCGTACGGGTATTTGATTTGCGCCCAGCCCGTCAAGCCCGGCGCGACCAGATGGCGATGCTCGTAGAAAGGGACTTCGTCGGCGAGCTGCGAGACGAAATGCGGGCGCTCGGGGCGCGGCCCGACAAAGCTCATCTCGCCCTTGATGATGTTCCAGAACTGCGGAATCTCGTCGACGCGGATGACGCGGATTATTCTGCCGATGCGCGTCGCGCGATTGTCGTCAGCCGACGCCCAGACCGGTTTCCCGTTCGCCTCGGCGTCGGTGCGCATCGAGCGAAACTTGATGACTTCAAACGTTTTGCCGTTTTTTCCGAGCCGTTCCTGCCGATAAAAAATCGGACCTTTTGAATCGAGCTTGATTAGAATCGCGGTGACGACCGCAATCGGCAGCGACAGCGCCAAGCCTATCAACGCCAGCGCGCGATGCACCGCCTCGCGGAAAACCGTCTTTAAACGCGTGTCGCGCCCGCGCCCGGCGAAAATCAGCCACGACGGGCGCAGCATATCCAGATGAACCTGCCCGGTGATGCGCTCGTAAAACGAAGTGCATTCTTCGATGGCGACGTCGCCCGCCAGACTCATTCGCAAAAGCATCTCGGTCGGAAACGAGCCGCGCCGCTCGCGGACGGCTATCACGATGCGGTCGATGTTTTCCTTGTGAACGATTTCTTCGAGGTTTTGGGTCGTGCCGAGAACGCGCGCGTCGGGCAGTTTCATTTTCACAGATTCGTAATCTTCGGTGACGAATCCGACGAGGCGATAACCGGCGTCGCGGCGTTTTAAAATCGCTTCGGCGGTATCGATGGCAGCTTGCCCCGCGCCGACAATCAAAATCTTTTCGCCGATTTCCGGGTGTCCCGTTAAAAGATGAATCAGGACGCGCCAGCCCAGCAGCAGAACGAGGACGATGATGACCGAATAAACGGAAGTTCCGCGTCCTATCATCAGTGGCGGCACGAAATAAAAAAGCAGGGCGAGCAGCGCCCACGCGATGCCGAGCGCCTGAATCATCCGCAGAAGCAATTCGCGGCGATTACCCATCACCGTGTAGTCGTAAAGGTCGTAGAAATAAAGAACCAGAAGGCAGACGCAGGTCGCCAGCGTCACCTTCATCCAGCCGTTGTTTTCGTTGAGCTGGTAAACCGTGCCGTCTATGCTCAGCCGCAGGCACAAAGCGAGGATTATCGCGCCGAAGATAATCGCGGCATCGGCGAGAAGCAATCCAATCGTGCGAGGGCTGAAGCGGCGGTTCATATCTTTTATTGCGACGCGGAGAATGAGAGACGCGGCGGCATGGAGAAATCAATACGAGTTTCGGAGTTTCGATTTTTTCGCCGCGTCTCTGCGTCTCTCATTCTCCGCGGCTCATTTTTTTCCGTAATACCTGTAATTGTAGTTCGTCTCGTTCAAAACGTCTTCCGATTGATTCAAAACGACGCCCAGCATACGCTCGCGCGGAATCGTTTCCATTACGCGGTCGACGACCGTGTAGCGTGTTTTGTTGGCGCGCACGACGAGCAGCGCGCCGTCGGCGTGATTAATCAAAACGTTGGCGTCGGTGAAAATCCCGAGCGGCGGCGCGTCGATGATGACGTAATCGAACATCTGCTTGGCTTCGCGCAGAATCTCTCTGAATTTCGGACCGGAAATCAGCTCCGCCACGTCCGAGCGCGCTTCGCCGCCGGGCAACAGATGCAAGCCCGAGGGTTCGAGCCTGATAATCGAATCTCTCAAAGCGGCTCTGCCCGCCAGCACTTCCGACAAGCCTTTATCGGTTTCGATGCCGAGATAATCCGCAAGGCTCGGCATCCGCAAATCGCTGTCGATAATCAGCGCCCGGACGCCGTCGGTCTGCGCCAGCAGCCACGATAAATTCAGCGCCGTCACGGATTTGCCTTCCGACGGGCTGACGCTGGCGACGACGATTGACTGCAATTTCTGCTTCTGGCTTTTGTGCAGCACGTGCGTGCGCAGGCTGCGGTATTCTTCGCAATACGTCGAATGCGGCGACGTGATGGCGACAAGTCTTGGCTCGACGCGCTCGGCTTCAATCGTCCACCTGACAAAATCAGGCAGACGGATTTCCGTTATAGAGCGCGTCAAGCTGACAGCGTTCAAAGTTGCCCCAGCAGTAATTTCCGTTCCCACATTAGGGAGTGCCATCCCAACTGAAGAACCGTTCTGCTCAATGAACGCTGGATTCGGCGAACCGATTTTTAAATCCTGTCTGGAAAACAATTCCGGCGGCGTGTTCGGGCGGCGCGGCGCCGGTTTTTTTTCCGGCGGCGTCACGTTTTTTTCCAGCGGCGTCAGTTTTTTTTCAAACGTAACGATATTGCTAACCACCAGCACTTCGGGCGTTTCTTCGCCGCCGCTCTGCTCGGATTGTTTTTTCTGTAATGCCTTAAGAATGCTCATAAATGCTCCGCATTTCGGTTTAAAGTTCAAGGTTTAAGGTTCAAAGTCAGCCCGTTTTCCAACATTGAACTTTGCTTTGAACTTTGAACTTTGAACTCTTTAATAAAGCCCGCCGGATTCGCCGATTTCGAGATTGATTTCGTCGTCCAGATCTCCAAACGGCTTGTATTTCCCGTTCCCGTTTCTGTTCCCGTTTCCGTTCAGCGT
>JALZHR010000436.1 GCA_030860665.1 Acidobacteriota bacterium | reverse complement strand
ATTCAAAACTCCTCTCGGAACGCTCGATAATTTTGTCTAATTCGCCTCGGTCGAGCCAGACGCCGCGACAGCGCGGGCAGTAATCAATCTCGACGCCCTGACGCTCAGCTATTGTTAATTGGACATTACAAACCGGACAATTCATAAAATTATTCACCCCTTATAGATAAATATTAATTGAGAGAAATTTGAAAGGCAACACGGGCTGATTTGCCGCTGCCGGAGACCAATCAGCCGGCTGAAAAAAGAAACGTCGTTAAAAGATTAATCCGGCTGAAGTAAAAAAGCGAAATTTCCTTCGACAAAATCTTCAGCCGATTTTTGCCGCCGTCAAACGTTTCACCCCGCCGTCCGATGAGTTTCAAAATCAATGTAGCGGTGTATATATATTTCGTAGCCGTCATCAAATGTAACCCGGCATACACACAAAAATGTTCCGTATGCGGATGTCGAAATGCCTATAAAACCCTCTTGACCTACCGCCGGAAATACCTTATTAGCCCAATATTTACCCATAAAGAATTCGGCAAAGCGGATGTCGGATAAATCGGCGGGAAATTTTGGGTCGGGATGCCGAATAAGGTAAATATAAATGTCGAATTCCTGATCGGGTTTGGCGCTCGGTTTTATAAAATGCGTTAAAAAAACATTACGATTTTCCTCGTATATTGAATTACGCCTTTGATTCCACTCGTTCGGCGTTTCAATCACTTCTCCGCGCAGCGATTCAATTCCGATGTCAGGCACGTCAACAGTCGCGCTGACTTTAGGCAGATTGATGGCGGTCATATGCCGACCGAGGGCGGCGACGACCTTTGTCGCCAGTTCATCAGGATTGCCGAACGTCTCGCAGATATGTTTCTTCATGAGGATTTCCTTAAAGCTTTTCAGCTTTTGCCGGTTCTCGCCCTCGTCAATATACTCAGGAAGCCACGGTTGATTTTTGTCGATAATAAAGATAAATCTGGGCAAATTCGCTTCGGATGCCGCTTTATATTCCATCTCCGAAATCGATATATTTTCGCCCTCGGGAATATAGCCGTAACGATAAGCGTATATACCTACAAATATATCGCTTTCTTTCTTGACGAGGCGTATACATTCGTCCATCGGTTTTTCGTCTCGCGCCCCGAAATACTCCATCGAAACATCAATGGCGCCGAGCCGCTTGATTGCGTTCTGCACGGTCTGTCGGTAACCTGCCAAATCAGTGAATGTCGAAGATAAAAATACGCGGTGTTTTCCCATATTTCAGACCTCTTTAATAGCGTTGTGTTGAGCCGGCATAGTGCCTTGGATTTCGTCACTTATTCTCGTTCGCCGGAAAGATTGCAAGAAATTCCGGCATTGACAAACAAAAATAAGGCGGGACGTGCCCGCCTCAAAACGGAATGACCTGACTTTTATTTATTTTTTATCTTTATCGTCGTTTTCGTCGTCCCTGTTCTGTTCCATCTCGGCTTTTTCGGTGATGGAAAAGGCGACCAGCTCGCCCTTGTTCAGGTTGAACAATCTGCCCGAAGCCTCGTCTACCTCGTAATCCGGCGTTTTGTCCTTGAACATAATCTGGCTCGCGCCCTGCCCGGTCATCAGGTTGACGCCGACCAGCCCCGCGCCTTTGTCCTTGCCGCTTTTCACGTCCGTTAAGACGTAAACGACGTTTCCGGCGCGTTTCGTATTGCTGAAACGAGTTTCCATAAAATTCTGGTAACTGGTCATCAGGTTGATGAAATTATCGTTTTCGCGAAAGGCGTTGTTGTAATCGCCGCGATTGGCGTAGGACGTTTCAAAGCTCTGCGAGACAGCCGCCGAGGCAATCGTAATCGCGGTCATCACGATTTGCTGCCAGCCTTCGACGCCCGGCGCGGCGTATTTCGTCGACCAGGCGATTTGTTTCGATTTCGGGTCGAAAGCCAAAAGATGCTGGCGACCGCGCGCGACGACCGTCCCGTTTTCCTGCCGAATCAGGGCGACCGGCTCGTCCGTCGTGTCCGGACCTTTCGAGAACGCGCCGCCGATGCCGCCGAAACCGATTTTGGCGATTTTTCCCGCAACCGCGCCCGCGCCGAGCTTGAATTTGAATTTCAGCGGGATTTTATAAGATTCCTTCACCTTGCCGGAACTCGCCAAATCCAGACCGATAATATTTTTCTCGTCGCCGATGAGCATCACGTTTTCATCGGGAACGACGACCATATTCGTAATCGAATTTTTCGCGCCCGTGTAAATCCAGTTCACGCTGCCGCTGGCTTTATTGAGCGCGACGACGCCAATCGGCGTTTTTTTCTGGTATTCGCGCTTTTTGCCAGAAAAAAACTGCCCGCCCATCCGTCCGTATAAAACGTCGCCGTGAAGCTGCATCTCGGCGATGCCGCCTTCGCCGAAGTCTTTCGTCTGCCAGCGAATCGCGCCGGAATTTTTGTCAATCGCGCGGATGATGTTTTTCGCCGAAGTGTAAATCGTGTCGCCCGCGACAATCGCCTGCCCGTTCGTTCGTTTCAAAGAGCCGTCGGTGACGTCGTAAACCGTTTTCCAGACCAGATTTCCGGTTTTCAAATCGTATTTATGCAGTCCGGCGTAGGTCATATACATCGCGTCGCCGTCGAAAATCGGCGGGTTCTCGCCGCTCAAATCATAACGCGGCTGGTCGCTGAAGCCGCCGAACGGGTTGCCGAACATCGCCTTCGCGAACGCCGCGCCCGAACCCGACCGGCGGAATTTTTCCTTCACGTATAAATCGACTTTTTCGGGATATTCGGTCTGCCACAGGACTTCGCCGGTCGTGATTTTCAAAGCGGTAACATCGGGCTTGTCTTTCGTCACGGCGTTGCTTTTCGTCGTCAGAATCACGACCATATCGCGATTTTTAACGGGCGAAACCTGCACCGTGTAGCCGTAAATCTTCTCGGTTTCCCAGACGGTTTTTCCGGTCATCTGGTCGAGCGCGTACAATTTGGTTTTCTTGGCGAGCGAGCCGGAATTATCGGCAATCAGGACGACGGGCGTGCCGATAATCTCGTTGTATTCGGTCTCCTGGATGCCTTTCAAATCGTCGCGCTTCCAGATAACCGAGCCGTTTGCGCCGTCAATCATCGCCAGGCTCGTGTCATTGGCGACAATCAAATTCCCGGTCTCCATCATCGCATACCACTTTGCGCCCTTGTATGTCCAAATCGGCGTGTCGGCTAAAACCTGAACCGCGACAAACAGCGCCAGCAGCGCAGCAAGCGAAAACCTTTTCGGGATTCTCATTATTTTTCTCTTAAGCTCCTTCGATTATAAAAATTAAGACGAGAATGTTTCCGCTAACAATCGCAGAAAAAGGCGGGAAAAAAGGTCAAATTAATTAGGAATGAATAAAAGGCTTCGCTTTGATTTGAGCGAAGCCTTTTATTTATGTATGAATCAGAAAGAGTTTTACCTGACGAAAGCATTGGGAGTGGGAATATCTCCTGTTGCGCCGAACTGAAATCCGGTAAATCCGGCTGTCGTTCTGAGCAGATACCACGTTCCCGAAGATGGACGGAACACAACTAAATCAGCTTTTCCGTCTCCGTCGAAATCCGCCGGTGCTGGCT
>JALZHR010000427.1 GCA_030860665.1 Acidobacteriota bacterium | reverse complement strand
ACGTCTCTTATCTGGTGCCGATGATTCAGGACAAAGATGCGAAAACCTCGATTTTATCGAAAGATTACGCTTCATTCTCAATTAACAGCGACCCTTATTCGCAGGTTTTTTACGACGCCGAATATTTGATAGAGAAGTGGTCTTTATTCGCAAAATTCGTTTCGAGAACCGAGCGCGCATACGGTTATCAAACGGCTTTACTGTTCCGGAAATGATTGTAATCACGGGCAATTCCGTATTTTTAGTTTTCCGGTTGATTTTAAAACCGAAGTTATGAAAAAAGAAAAAAATCTTCCCACAGTCAGTGTCATAATCCCGACCTTTAACCGTCTGCAATGGATTGGCGAATGTCTGGATTCGGTTCTCAATCAGACTTATCCGAACATCGAAATCATCGTCGTGGACGATTGTTCCGGCGACGGCACCGCCGAGTGGATTCAATCGCAGCCGCAGTATGCGTCCGTAAAAGTTCACGTGCAGCCGAAAAACGGCGGCGCGTCCGTCGCCAGAAACACCGGCATCGAAATATCGAAGGGCGAATTTATCGCCTTTATCGACAGCGACGATTTGCTGCTGCCGAAACACTGCGAAACCGCCGTCGCGACGTTTGAAAAATATCCGGATTTGGGGCTTTTCTGTTGCGATTCGACGATGATTGACGCCGAAGGAAACGTTCTGTTCAACGGAAAAACGTGGAATCAGACCTTGAGCGACATCAAAAAATATCCGATAAAAACCGGCATTCGCCCGCTCGAAGACGTTTTTATGTTTTTGAACTGCTTTCCCGGCTTTACCCTGCGGCGCGAGGTTTTTGAAAGCTTAGGCGGCTTCGTGCAGGAGATTTTTCCGGCGGACGACTGCGATTTGATGCTCCGCGTGGCGGGCAGCAGTTACCAGGTTTTTTATCTTCACGAGCCTCTGTGCCTGCGCCGCGAGCACGACGGGCAATGTTCCGGCGTGGAAAACTCCGTCAAAACCTGCCGCCAGATTATCAACGCCCTGAATCTGGCTTTGGAGCGCAACCCGGAGCTTTATAAATCCGGCGCAAACGTTCGCCAGCGTCTTTCGGACATCGAATTCGAGCTCGGGGTCAGCCAGATTAAAGACGGCGAAAATCTGAGCGGGCTGAAAAATATGGCTCGCTCCATCGCCAAAAATCCGTCGCAGATTGCCGCCGTCGCGCAGTTCGGCGGTCGCCGTCTGAAGCGAATGGCAAAATCCAAATAATCCGGGATTTTTTATGTTGAGAAAAGTTTTGCGCAGTATCCGGCAAAGGCTGACGCCCGAAAACGAGCACACGGCATTGTGGATGGCGCAGAACCCGCGTTACAGCGCGTTTCAGATAGGCGTCGGGACATACGGAGCGCCGAACATCGATTTTCACAATGCGGGCGCGACTCTGAAAATCGGAAATTACTGCTCGATTGCGCCGCGCGTGACCATCCTGCTCGGCGGCGAGCATCATCACGATTGGACGAGCAATTATCCTTTCAGCCTGCTGCACGACGAGGCGCGACATCTGAGCGGCTACCCGCTGACGAAAGGCGACGTCCGGATTGGCAACGACGTCTGGATCGGTTACGAGGCGTTGATTTTATCGGGCGTAAAAATCGGCGACGGCGCGGTTATCGCGGCGCGCAGCGTCGTCGCCCGCGATGTCGAGCCTTATTCGATAGTCGGCGGCGTGCCCGCCAAGCATCTGCGCTATCGCTTTTCGCCGGAGATAATCGAAGAACTGCTGAAAATCGCCTGGTGGAACTGGTCTTTTGAAGAAATCCGCGCTGCCTGGCATTTAATTCAATCCCCGCAGGTTGAAGAATTCGTCTCGAAATATAAAAATTGAACTTTACCGACGAGCGAGGGAATACTCATAAAAAATGCGAATTTGTTATTTTGCCGACGGGCGCTCGGTTCACACCAAACGCTGGATAGGCTATTTTGCGCAGCGCGGACACGAGATGCACCTGATTTCGTTCAAGCCGATGGAACCGGAGCACGTGGCGGAAATGGAAGAAATCGGCGTCCGCTGTCACGGTCACGTCGGCGATTTTCATCTGAAAAAATTCTGGCTGACGTGGAAGGATTTGCAGAAAGTGCGGCGCGTTTTGAAACGGGAAAAAATCGACATTCTGCATTCGCATTTTCTCGGCACGAGCGCCTGGTTCGGAACTTTATCTTTTTTCAAACCGCATATCGTCACCGTGATGGGCGGCGACGTTAAAGGCGAAACGTGGCAGCCGAACGCCAACATTCAGGAGCGGATGCTGACGCCGATGGCTCTGGAAAAAGCGGACGCCGTCACGGTCTGGTCAAACAATATCGGCAAAATCGTCAGCCGCTACCGGACGAAAAAGCCGGTCTTTGAAACGGTTCACGGCGGCATCGATTTGCAGCGCTTTACGCCCGCCGCGGAAAAGCCGAAATATATTCTGGAAAGATTGAATATTCCCGCCGGCAAGCCCGTAATTTTCAGCCCGCGTATTGTCCGCCGCTTATACAATATTGACCGGATAGCGCGCGCCGCCGGGCTGGTTTGTGATAAACTGCCTGATACGTATTTTATAATCGCACTGCCGACGATAATTTTAGACGAGGAATACACCGAGGAAATAAAAAAGATTTTCGCCGAAAACGCGGCGCGTGACCGGGTTCGCTACGTTTCGACGATTCCGCACGACGAGATAGCCGATTATTTTCGGGCGGCTGACGTGACGGTTTCGATTCCGGTTACGGACGGCACGCCGATGAGCGTGCTGGAATCGATGGCTTGCGCGACGCCCGCCGTTATCGGCGACCTTCCCGATTACGACGCGGATTATTTTGAAAACGAAAAAACCGTTCTGACCGTTGACGTCGACAATCCGCAGGCGGTTGCCGACGCGGTTCTGCGCTATCTGAACGAGCCGGATTTTGCCGCGCAAATTGCGGGCGAAGCGCTCCGGCGCGTCCGCGAAAGCGCCAGCCGCGATTTTCAGATGAACAAAATGGAGCGGATTTACGAGCGGTTGATGAAAAAATGACGAGTCTCATCAAAAAAACAAAAGCCCTGGTCGCCGCGCCGCCGGTTCCCTTTCTGGTGACGGCGCGGACGCAGAACCGTCTGCTGAAAATGATTGATTCGATGCCGGAGGGCGCGGTGATTTTAAACGTCGGCGCGGGATTTACCGATTACGGGAAACGCGTCGTCAATCTCGATATTTTCGATTCCGGCACGACGACCGTCATCGCTTCCGGCTTGGAGCTGCCCTTCGACGACAACGTCGCCGATTTGATTATCCTGCAGGGCGTTCTGGAACACGTCGTGGACGCCGACAAAACGCTTGCCGAGTGCTTCCGCGTGATGAAACCGGGCGCGCTTTTTTATACCGAGATGCCTTTTATGCAGCCTTATCACGAATCGCCGATTGATTTGCGCCGCTGCACGCGTCCCGGCTTGCCCGTGCTTTGCCAGCCGCTCGTCGAAGTCGAAACCGGCATTCACATCGGACCGGCTTCGACCGTCGCGTGGATTATCCGCGAGCTGCTGGCGGGCGTCCTTTCCGGCGGCAACGAGTGGCTTTACCCGCGCGTCAACAGCATCGTCGGCTGGCTGGTTTTTCCTTTAAAATACGCCGATTACTGGCTCGAAAAAAAGCCGTACCTGCATCGCATCGCCAGCTCGATTTACTACATCGGAAGGAAAACTTAACGGATGAGTTCCCCGCCGCCGTCGTCTTACTGCCCGCTTTGCAACACGACCGAATCACAAGCCTCGTGGCTCGGCTCGACGCAGTATCGCGAGCAAAAATACGATTACCTCCAATGCGCCGAGTGCGATTCGCTGTATTGCTCGCCGATGCCGGACGAGGACACGCTGGCGCTGATGTACGGCGACGATTACCAGCAGTTTCTCTCGGTCGAAACCTGCCACAGCGGCGACGACGGCATTCGCCAGGTGATTGATTATTTAAAGACGCGGGAAAAAGGCGTTTTCTTCGATTACGCGTGCGGCGCGGGCGTTTTGCTGAGCGAGGCGGCGAAAATCGGCTGGGACGTTATCGGCTTCGAGCTGAACGTGGCGACCGCCGAAAAATACAGCCGCCTGCATAATATAAAAATCATCTCGGATTTAAAGGATTTGCCGGAAAACTTTCGCGCCGACGTCGTTCATCTCGGCGACGTGCTGGAACATCTGACGGACGTCAACCGCCAGTTTCCGCCGATTCTCGATTTATTGAAAGACAACGGTTTGGTCATCGCTCAAGGTCCGCTCGAAGCCAATCTCAACCTGTTTTTTCTCGGCGTCAAGCTGGCGCGAATCCTGCGCCGCGCGCCGGTTTCCGGGATGCCGCCCTATCACGTCAGCCTCGCGACGGTCGAAGGACAGCGAAAATTTTTCAATCGTTTCCATTTAAAGGAGATGGTCTTCGACGTTTTCGAGACTTCGCATCCCGCGCCCGAAAGAATCGGGCTGTCAGACCTGAAAAACATCCGAAAAAGTGCGTTTTTCCTGCTCCGGAAGGTTTCGCAGTCGGTTTCCGCCGTTTTTCCCAGAAAGATGGGAAACCGCTATTTTTATGTCGGCAGCAAGCGCAAATAATCCAAACCGCAAACTGAAAGTCATCCATTTGATTGAAGGACTCGGCTCCGGCGGAGCTGAGCGCCTGCTTTACACGAATCTCAAGCATTTCGACCGCGAGCGGCTGGAAAACGAGGTCGTCACCGTTTTTTCCGGCGCGGATTACTGGCGGCAGCCGATTCTCGATTTGAATGTTCCGGTTTCCAGCCTCGACTGCCGCAGCCTGCGCGATATTGCGACGGGCGTCCGCCGCCTGCGAAAGGAAATCGCGCGATTTCAGCCGGATTTGATTCACACGCATTTGTGGGCGGCGAACATCACCGGCAGAATCGCCGGTTTTCTGACCGGAACTCCGGTCTTAAGCTCGATTCACAATCCCGAATACGAGCCGGAAGTTTTCACCGACGCCGCTCAGTTAAATCCCAAAAAACTTTTCATCGCGCGCATTTTGGACAAGTGGACGGCGCGCCTCGGCTGCCGGAAAATGCTCGCCGTCAGCCGCTACGTCGGCGAGAGCGCCGGTCGTCACCTGGATTTTCCGCCCGAAAAAATCGAGGTGCTTTACAACCCGATTGACGTTTCGGATTTGTGCGCGGGCGCGAGCCGCTCGCGCGCCGACGTTTTCAGCGAGCTGAATCTCGCGCCCGGCTCGATTATGCTTCTGAACGTCGCGCGCGTCGCGCCGCAGAAAGGCTTGCTTTACGCGATTCAGGCGCTGGCGGAAATTCGCCGCCGATTTCCCGAAGCGCATCTCGTTTCCGTAGGCGGCAAGGACGACGCGGTCTGGCTGGCGCGGCTCGAAGCGGAAATCGAAAAACTCGGCTTAAAAAATAAAGTTCATTTTCTCGGCTCGCGCCGCGACGTGAAGGATTTTCTGTATAACTGCGATTTGTTCGTTTTCCCGTCGGTTTTTGAAGGCTTGGGCATCGCTCTGACCGAGGCGATGGCGACGGGTTGCGCCTGCGCGGCAAGCGATATAAAGCCTTTGGACGAGTTTGTCGAAAACGAAATCGACGGGATGTTTTTCCCGCCTGCTAACTCGTCGGCGCTGGCGCGGACGGTTATTAATCTGCTGGAAAACGAGAAAAAACGCGCGGCAATCGGAGCGGCGGCGCAGGAAAAAGCTCTGCGCCTTTTTCAACCGCAGCCTGCGGCTGATAAACTAATCGGGATATATTTTTCGATGCTTGAGAAAGAATTAACCGCGGAGACGCGGAGACGCAGAGATTTTTAAGAAAATTCAGCCGCGGATTTTCGCGGATAAGAAAAGCGATTTATCCTGCGGGTCGGGATGCGAAGCCTGCCTGCTTCATCAAGCTGCGAAGCCCGCTTTAATTTTTTCTCTGCGCCTGCGGCGTCTCGGCGGCGAAAATTTCTACTAATTTGAATGAACATAAAAACGCTTTACATCTCATATTTCGGCATCCGCGAGCCGCTGGTGCAGACGCAGGTCGTCGCTTATCTGCGCGAGATTGCGGCGGGCGGCGTGACGGTTCATCTGGTCACGTTCGAGCCGAATTTCAAGCAAAGCTGGACGCCGGAGCAAATCGAGGAAGAGAGAAAAAAACTGTCGGCGCAAGGGATAGAGTGGCATTGCCTGGCTTATCACAAAAGCCCGTCCGTCCCGGCGACGCTTTACGACGTCGCGGTCGGGACACGCTTTATCAGAAATCTCGTCCGGCGCGAGGGCATCAACGTTTTGCACGCGCGCGGACACATTCCGGTTCTGATGGCGGCGAGCGCCAACAGCGCCGGAAGCGATTGCCAAATTATCTTCGACATTCGCGGTCTGGTCGCCGAGGAATACGCCGACGCGGGAATTTTCCCCCACGGCTCGCCGCCTTTCCGCGCGATTAAATGGATTGAGCGGCTGGGCTTGAAAAAAGCCTCGCAAATCGTCGTCCTGACCAATAAAATGCGCGATTATCTGGTTAACGAGCGCGCCGTCAAGCCGGAAATCATCGAGGTTATACCGTGCTGCGTCGATTTTTCCAGAATCGAAAACGCCGAGATTGAAGTCGAGCCGAGCGGCAGGTTCGAGCTGATTTACGCCGGTTCGGTCAGCGGCTTGTATCTGCTGGACGAAATGTGCGCTTTTTTTCTGGCGCTCAAAAAGCGCCAGCCCGACGCCTTTTTCCGCATTCTGACGAAACATCCGGCGGAAGAAACGGCGAAGGCTTTTCAAAAATTGGGCATCGCCGAAAGCGATTACGAGGTTTTGTCCGTCAAACCGACTGAGGTCGGAACTTATATCAAACAGGCGTCGCTGGCGATTTCCTTCCGGAAAAGCACTTTCGCGCAGATTGCCGCCTCGCCGACGAAGATTCCGGAATATCTCGCGGTCGGCGTGCCCGTAGTCTCGAACGCCGGAATCGGCGACACGGATGCGTTGATTGAACGCGAAAAAGTCGGCGTCATCGTCAGCGATTTGTCGCCGGAAGGCTACGCGCAGGCGGTCGACCGGGCGCTGGAGCTTTTGAAAGACCCGTCGCTTTACGAAAGATGCGTCCGCGCGGCGCACGCCGGTTTCGATTTAAAAACCGTCGGCAGAAACGGCTATCTCAATGTTTATAAAAAGCTTTCAAGCTCGCTCGCGGTCGAGCCGGGCGATTTGGCAGGCGTCCCGACGAAGTAGCGGATTCGGATTTATCTTTTTGCGAAGTTTGAAGTAATCGACTTAACCTTGTAAAATTTCCTGATGCGAACATCGCATATTTTATCGAAATAGCCTATAGTTTTAGGTTTGTGTTATTAAAAACTATTTATAAGTATTTATTAGTTATGTATACCAGGCGACAGAATGCTAACGCCGTTTTTGATAAGCTACATAAAATTAACAGCAATTGAGTGAGGTTTGGCAGAGAGAGGCAGTAAGAAGAAGCAAATCTTCCCCCGTTTAATCGCTTCATTTCTTTTACGGCGCCCACTGAGTTTGAAACACTAACGAAAAAACTCGCTAAGGAATTCTCTAATCACTGCAAAATAACGACGGATAAGTCCTTGCCTCCGTATTTTTAGTATGAAACTTTTAGCCATCGTTCCGAGTCTTTACGATATATCACCGGGTCAGCGTTACCGCATCGAGCAATGGGAGCCGATTTTGCGCGAGAAAGGCGTGGAAATCACTTATTCGCCGTTTGAAACGGACGAGCTGCGCGGAGTTTTGTATCAGCCCGGGCATATCGCGGAAAAAATGCGGCTGGTGATGAAAAGCATCAACCGGCGGCGCGAGGATTTGCGCAGCGTGCGCGAATACGATGCGGTTTACGTGTTTCGCGAGGCGGCGCTCTTAGGTCCGGCGTATTTCGAGAGATTAATCGAGCGTTCGGGCGTGCCGATGATTTTCGATTTCGACGACGCGGTTTTCGTTTCCTACAAAAGCCCGTCGAACGGCTATCTGAGCTATCTGAAATTTCCGGGCAAAACGGCGACCATCTGCCGCCTGTCGGCGCACGTGATGGCGGGCAATCCGTATCTGGCGGAATACGCGCGGCAATACAATCCGCAGAACGTGACCGTCATCCCGACGACAATCGACACGGACAAATATCATTATCTGGAAAACAAACCCGCAAACGACGTCCCGGTTATCGGCTGGAGCGGCAGCCACAGCACCGTCCAGCATCTGGACACGCTGCGCGAGACTTTGCAGGATTTAGCCAAAGAAGCGCAGTTTCGCCTGCGCGTGGTCGGCACGCCGAACTACAAGATTCCGGGCGTCGACGTCGAAGCCTTAAAGTGGCGCTCGGAAACGGAAACCAGCGATTTGGAGCCGATTGACATCGGCGTGATGCCGCTGCCGGACGACCAGTGGAGCAAAGGCAAATGCGGGCTGAAAGCCTTGCAGTATATGGCTCTGGGCGTGCCGACGATTTGCTCGCCGGTCGGCGTCAATTCCGAAATTATACAGGACGGCGAAAACGGCTTTCTTGCCGCCGCCAAAGACGAATGGATTGAAAAATTAAAACGCCTGCTGAATTCCGCCGAGCTTCGGCGCAAGCTCGGCGCAGCCGGACGCCGCACGGTCGAAGAAAAATATTCGGCGCGCGTTCAGGCGCCGCGCGTGTTCCAAATCTTGACGACGGTCGTCAATAACGCGAAAACGGCTAATAAAAAAGCGGTTAAGGCTGAGAATAAGCAGGAAGAAAAGTCATACGGCAGCATCTGATTTTTTTTTAAGGGAAACAAGGAAAACGAGACGAATGGAAAAGTTTAACATCTTGGTAACGGGCGGCGCGGGTTTTATCGGCTCGCATCTGGTCGACGCGCTGGTCGAAAAAGGACATCGCGTGCGGATTCTCGACTCGCTGGTCGAGCAGGTTCACGGCGGCAGCGTGCCGGAGCATCTTAATAAGGACGCGGAATTCGTTCAGGCGGATATGTGCGACGCCGAAGCGGTCAGCAAAGCGCTGGACGGCATCGACGTGGTTTATCACAAGGCGGCGGAAGTCGGCGTCGGGCAGTCGATGTATGAAATCGTCCGCTACGTGAAAGCGAACGATTTGGGCACGGCGGTTCTGCTGGAAGAAATGATTAAGCGCCCGGCGCAGTTTCGCAAGCTGGTCGTCGCCTCGTCGATGTCGATTTACGGCGAAGGCGCTTACAAGTGCGAAGGCTGCAACGAAACCGTTTTCCCTTACCTGCGCGAAAACGAACAGCTCGAAGCTCACGACTGGGACTTCAAATGCGAAAGCTGCGGCGGCGAATTAAAACCGATTGGCACGAACGAAAACAAACCGCTTTTTCCGACTTCAGTTTACGCCGTCGGCAAACAGGACCAGGAACAATACTGCATCTGCGTCGGTCGCGCCTATAAAATTCCGACCGTCGCTTTTCGTTATTTCAACGTTTACGGCACGCGCCAGGCTTTGTCGAATCCCTACACGGGCGTCTGCGCGATTTTCTCGTCGCGCCTGCTCAATAACGAAAGCCCGATGATTTTTGAAGACGGCGGGCAGACGCGCGATTTCGTGCACGTCAGCGACATCGTGCAGGCGAATCTGCTCGCGCTCGAAACCGACAAAGCCGATTACAAGCCGGTCAACGTCGGCACGGGTCGCCCGATTTCCGTGAAGGACATCTCGCAGATGCTGGCGCGAGGCTTGGGCAAGGACATCGAGCCGCAAATCGTCGGCAAGTATCGCGAAGGCGACATCCGCCACTGCGTCGGCGACATCACGCGCGCGCGGCAATTATTGGGCTATGAGCCGAAAGTGAATCTGGAAGAAGGCTTGATGAATCTGCTCGAATGGGTGAAAGACCAGAAACCGGCTGACCGCGTCGAGACGGCGACGGCTGAGCTGGCGGCGCGCTCGCTGGTCAGATAATTTTTTTTTTGCATGAGCTTAAGGCAAACTCTCAAAACCATTTACCGGCGAGTTCCGTTTAAGCGGCAGCTTTTTACGGTCGTCAAAACTTTCGTCACGCCGAGCGAGAGAGTCTATAAACATCTTCACTTTCAGGACGATTTCCGGGTCTGCGTCGATGAAACGCATTCGTTCCGGATGCACCACGGCGGGCTGGAGCTGGAAAACACGCTCTTCTGGGTCGGACCGAGCGGCGGCTGGGAACGAAACTCGATGTCCATCTGGATAAAGCTGGTCAAAAACGCCGAGGTGATTTTCGACATCGGCGCGAATACCGGATATTATTCGCTGGTGGCGAAGGCTCTGAACCCGCAGGCGAAAATTTACGCCTTCGAGCCGATTGCCGAGAGCTTTCACAATCTCGAATACAACAACAAAATCAACAATTTCGACATCGTCTGCCTGGACTGCGCCGCGTCGAACGTCGACGGCGAAGCGAACATTTTCGCCGCGCCCGACGATTTCTACGCCGTCACGCTGAACAAGGATTATCTGGATAAAAAAGACATTTCCAGCGTGCCGACGACCATCAAAGTCGCGCGGCTCGACACTTTGATTGAAGAATTGAAAATCGAAAAGATTGATTTAATCAAGCTGGACGTCGAGACTTACGAGGCGGAAGTGCTCGAAGGCTTGGGCAGATACCTGGACGAATTTCGCCCGACTTTGCTGATTGAGATTTTAAACGACGACGTCGGGCATCGAATCGAAGCGTTGATTAAAGGAAAAGATTATTTATACTTTAATATCGACGAGGAAAGCGACTCGATTCGCCGCGTCGAGCACGTGACCAAGAGCGATTATTACAATTATTTAATTTGCAGCCGCAAGGTTGCCGCAGAAATCGGTTTAATATAACAAACATTTTCAGGTTATAAGATAGTTTTTCGAGCGGTTTTCGGAGAAGTTTTTAGTATGTATATTTTGGGTTTAACGACGCTGGGCGATTCAGCCGCCAGCTTGATAAAGGACGGCGAGCTGGTCGCGGCGGCGGAAGAGGAGCGTTTTTCGCGCAAAAAGCACCATCTGGGCTTTCCCTACAAGGCGATTCAGTATTGTCTGGACGAAGCCGGAATCACGATGAAAGACGTGGCGCACGTCGGACATTACTGGAAGCCGTGGATTCTGCGGCACAAGGCGATGCAGGCGGTCAAGGCGGCGTTCGTCTCGCGCGATATGTTCAAGGCGCGCGCCGATAGAGGCGTGAAACAGGTCAGCGAAAGCTATCTCGGAATGTTCTGGCATCCGAAACGGCTGCGCGAGCATTTCGGCGGCGGCAATTTCAAGTTTCACTTTCTCGAACATCACCAGACGCACGCGGCGAGCGCATTTTTCGTTTCGCCTTACGATTCGGCGGCTATCTTAACCTGGGACGGAACGGGCGAAGATACGACGACGCTTTTCTGTCGCGGCGAAGGCACGCGCATTAAAGTCCTGAAACGCATCAAATTGCCGCACTCTCTCGGACAATTTTATTCAGCCGTGACCAATTATCTCGGCTTCGATATGTTCGGCGGCGACGAGTGGAAAGTGATGGGCTTGGCGGCTTACGGAAAACCGGAATATTACGATTTCTTCGCGAAAAAGGTTTTAACGACGAACGGCAGCGGCGATTTTCACTACAACATAAAAGTTTTAGACCATCACCTGGCGAAGCATTATCAATTTCCCGAAGCCATCGTCAAAGAGCTCGGCGAGCCGCGCAAAAAAGGCGAGGAATTGACCGAACATCACTGGAACATCGCTTCGAGCGCGCAGAAAGTCGTCGAGGATACGGCGATTTATCTCGCTCACCGCATCAAAGAGATGACGGGCGAGGAAAATTTGTGTATGGCGGGCGGCGTCGCTTTCAACTCGGTGATGAACGGGCGCATTTTTCACGAAACGCCGTTTAAAAACTTCTTCGTTCAACCGGCGGCGGGCGATGCCGGATGCAGTTTGGGCGCGGCGCTGATGGTCTGGCATCACAAGCTCGGAAATCCCCGCAAGTTTCTGATGAATCATTCGTATTGGGGACCGAAATTCTCAAACGAAGAATGCCAAAAGGCGCTGGACGCGGCGGGCTTGAAATACGAAACACTGCCGGACGAAACGCTTTTGCCGCGACTGGCTAAAATGATTTCCGAAGGCGCGATTATCGGCTGGTTTAACGGTCGGATGGAATGGGGACCGCGCGCGCTGGGCGCGAGAAGCTTTCTGGCAGACCCGCGCCGCGCCGATATGCGCGAGGTTCTGAATCATAAAGTGAAGCTGCGCGAATGGTTTCGCCCGCTCGCGCCCTCGATGCTCGAAGAATACGGCAAGGAAATTTTCGGCGTCGAGCATCACGACCCGTTTATGATTACGGTGATTCAGGTCGCCGACGAGTGGAAAAAGAAAATTCCGGCGGTCGTTCACGTGGACGGCACGGCGCGCCCGCAGATGGTGAACAAAAATGTCAATCCGCGTTACTGGAATCTGATTAACGAATTCAGAAAGCTGACCGGCATTCCGCTTCTGTTGAACACTTCGTTCAACATCCAGGAGCCGATTGTCTGCACGCCGCAGGACGCGATAAATACTTTCGGAAACGCCAATTTCGACGCACTCGTGCTGGAAAACAATCTGGTTTTGAGAAGCGATAACGACAGCAGCAGCAGCAGCAGCAGCAGCAGCAGCAGCAAAAGTTAAGTAGTGAGAATTAATTAGATGGAAAAAGTCCTTGTCCTCCTTTGTGTTTTATTCGGAGTGGTAATGAGCGTCTTTCTTTTCCCGGAAGGAATGGGCGCGTTTTTGCTCTGCACGATTTGCGCGACCATTGCCGCTTTGATTATCAACCGGAGCGAGGACGAAAAGGAATTTCTCATCCAGATATTTCTGCTCGGCTTGCTTTTCCGGATGATTCTGGGCACGACGATTTATACTTTCGGATGGGGCGACTTTCTCGGCGGCGACTCGCGCACCTACGACCAGCTCGGACATACTCTGCTTCAGGTCTGGTACGGGCAAATTCCCGCGGACAACGAATATGCGAAACGCGCGACCACTATCGGCGGTTCGGGCTGGGGAATGTATTATATGGTCGCCAGCATCTATTTTTTCTTCGGCAGAAATCCGCTGGCGGCGCAGATGTTCAGCTCGGTGGTCGGCGCGGCAGCCGCGCCCGCCGCTTATTTCTGCGCGTTCCGGGTTTTTCACAACAAGCGTGTCGCCAAAATCTCAGCCATTATCATCGCGCTGTTTCCGTCTCTGATTCTGTGGTCGTGCCAACTGCTGAAAGACGGTTTTATCATCTTTCTGCTGATTCTGACGATGGCGCTGGTGATGCAGCTGCAGGAAAAGTTCGATTACATTTCGCTCGCCCTGCTGATTCTTTCGCTTTTCTGCATTCTCGCGCTCAGGTTTTATATTTTTTATATGGTGGCGATTGCGGTCGTCGGCAGTTTCGTCATCGGCTTGAGCAATTCGGCGCAGGCGATTGTCCGCCGCTCGCTGGTCATTATATTCGTAGGTTTGTCGCTGACGTATCTCGGGGTTTTGCGGACGGCGAACACGGAGCTTGAGAAATACGGCAACCTCGAAAGCGTGCAGCGCAGCCGACAGAATCTGGCGGAAGCCGAATCGGGCTTCGGCGAGGACATCGACGTTTCGACGACCGCCGGCGCAATGGCGGCGATTCCCGTCGGCTTTCTCTATCTGATGCTCGCGCCGTTTCCGTGGCAAATCGGCAATTTCCGGCAGGCGATTACCCTGCCCGAACAGATTCTCTGGTGGTGCTCGATACCGCTTCTGTTCGGCGGTTTGTGGTATACAATCCGCTACAAGCTGCGACACTCCATCGCCATTTTGATATTTACGATAATGCTGACGCTGGCTTATTCGATTTTTCAGGGCAACGTCGGCACGGCTTACCGGCAGCGCGCGCAGATTCAGGTTTTTCTTTTTATTTTTGTGGCGGCGGGCTGGACTTTGATGAAGGAGCGGCGCGAGAACTCGAAACGCCTGCACCAGTATGAGCGCGACCGGATGCGGCGAAATCTACAGGTCAGAGCTTAGAAGATAATTTTTCCGGTCGGGCGGCAGCAGCAGCAGCAGCGGCGAGCGAATCGAATCGGCGGGCGGTGTTTTATAAATGTGCGGAATTGTCGGGATAGTCAATCAAAATTCGAGCCGCGCGGTTGAGCGCGAAATCCTCGAAAAAATGAATCGGGCGATTCTGCATCGCGGACCCGACGAAGACGGCTTCTATCTGAAGGAAAACGTCGGGCTGGCGATGCGCCGCCTGGCGATTATCGACCTGGCGGGCGGTCAGCAGCCGATTCACAATCCTTCCAAAACGGCGTGGATTGTTTACAACGGCGAGGTTTACAACTTTCAGGAGCTTTACGACGACCTCGAAAGGCGCGGGCACAAATTTTATACCAGGTGCGATACGGAAGTCGTCCTGCATCTTTACGATGAATACGGCGTCGACTGCGTCAAACACCTGCGCGGAATGTTCGCCTTCGCCATCTGGGACGAGCGCGAAAAATCGCTTTTTCTGGCGCGCGACCGCGTCGGGAAAAAGCCGGTTCTTTACTCGCACCGACCGAACGGAGATTTGATTTTCGGCTCGGAGTTTCAGGCGCTGTTGCAGCATCCGGGCATCGACCGCGAAGTCGACACCGAGGCGATTCATCAATATTTAACTTTCTCCTGCGTTCCCGCGCCGCTGACGGCGTTTCGCCAAATTCGCAAGCTCGAACCCGGGCACTGGCTGAAATGGAAAGACGGCGAGATAAAAACCGAAAGATACTGGACGCCGGATTTTTCCAGCAAAATAAAAATCTCGGAAGAAGAAGCCATTGAGGAAACTCTGAGAATTCTGCGCGAAGCGACCAAAATGCGCTTGATTTCGGAAGTTCCTTTGGGCGCGTTTCTGTCGGGCGGCGTCGATTCTTCCGCAATCGTCGCGCTGATGGCGGAAGCCAGCCCGAACCCGGTCAAAACTTTTTCCATCGGCTTTGAAGAACAGGATTTCAGCGAGCTGAAATACGCCCGCCGCGTCGCCGGGCACATCGGCGCGGAGCATCACGAATTTATCGTCAAGCCCGACGCGGTCGAGGTTTTGCCGACCTTAGTCGGGCATTACGGCGAGCCTTTCGCCGATTCTTCGGCGATTCCGACTTATTACGTCGCGAAGGAAACCAGAAAACACGTCACGGTCGCTTTAAACGGCGACGGCGGCGACGAGACTTTCGCCGGTTACGAGCGTTATTTCGCGATGCAGTATGCGGAAAAATACAAAAAAATCCCTTCGCTGCTGCGAAAAGGCGTGATTGAACCGGCGGCGGCGTTTCTGCCCGCGACGGTCGCGCAGTATAGCCGCGTCAAATCGGCGAAAAATTTTCTGGCGGTTTCCTCGATGCCGAAATCGAGTCTTTACCTGCGCTGGATGTCGGCAATCAACGAGGATTTGAAGTCGGAGCTTTACACGGAAGATTTCAGCCGAAAAACGTCGAATGATTCGACGGCAAGCGTTTTGCAAAAATGGTTTGCCAAAGCCAACGGCGCGGGCGCGGTTGACGCGATGCTTTTGACCGACACGATGACTTATCTGCCGAACGATTTGCTGGTCAAGTCCGACATCGCGTCGATGGCGAACTCGCTCGAAGCCCGCTCGCCGTTTCTCGACCACAAGGTCATCGAATTTGCCGCCAGCCTGCCGGAAAAAATAAAAGTGCGCGGCACGGAAACCAAGTATCTTTTGAAAAAAGCCGCGAGCCGCATCGTTCCGCGCGAGGTTTTGTATCGCCGGAAAATGGGCTTCGGCATCCCGGTCGGCTACTGGCTCAGGCACGAGATGAAGGATTTTATGTTTGAAACGCTGCTCTCGGAAAAATCATTCCGGCGCGGGCTTTTCAAACCGGAAATCGTCAAGCGGCTGGTCGCCGAGCACGTCGCGGAAAAGCAGAATCACACGTATCCGCTCTGGACGCTTTTGATGCTGGAGCTGTGGTT
>JALZHR010000408.1 GCA_030860665.1 Acidobacteriota bacterium | reverse complement strand
ACCGAAAAGTTTCTGCTGCACTTGAAAGAGTCTGAATTTCGTTTTAATCATCGTCGAGATGATTTGTATCAAGTGTTGTTAAGTGTTCTGCGGAAACATCCGTTATAATCTTAACTACTCTAGACCCTGTATTAAAATCAGCGAAACGATTTATAAAAATCAGCGAAACGATTTATAAAAATTTCGGTTTGTTTTTCGTTTCCAGAACCTCGATTTCGTCACCGACCCGCAAAACATCTCCGGCACTTTCGGCAATCAGATTCTGCCCGAAAAGAATTTTTTTCTTGAGGCTTCTTTTCGGAATGCGAAAGCTCGCCAGAGTTTTCAGCGGCTCATTGCCGTCCTTTTCGCCCGTCGCCTGGTCAATCGTCGTCATCACGCACCGCGCGCACGGCTTGACGATGTGAAAAACGGTTCGCCCGATTTTGATTTTTTTCCAGCCGTCCTCAGCAAAAGGCTCGGCGTCACGAACGACGAAATTCGGGCGAAAGCGATTCATCGGCACTGCATCTTCGAGCCGCGAGTTTAAATCCGCCAGCGAGTTTTCGCCGATTAAAAGAAACGGGTAAGCGTCGGCAAAAGAAACATGGTCATCGCGGTGAACGGCGTAGAAATAATTGACTTTGCGCTCGGTTTCTTCCGGCATCAGCACCAATTTACATTTCGTCTGCAAAACGTCGCTGAACCATTCGTTAATCGAATCTTCGTAAACCCGCGCCGTGCATTTGCTGCCCCAGACCTGCACGCGCGCCGTTTCGTCGCCGCCCGGCGCAAAAGGAATCTCCAATCCGTTCCCGTTTTCCGAAACGCGTAGATTATTTGCCCCTATTTCAACTTCGAGCGTCGCCATTTTCGGAAACTCGCGCTGCGTAAAAAATTTATTTTTCTCGTCGACCAGCATCCAGCGGCGGTCGAATTTTAAACCGCGCCGCTCGATTCGCGCTTCATTCAGCGAAATTCCCTTTAAAGATTTAACCGGATAAATATTGATTTCGGATAAAATCATAATCAAAATTTGATAACACCATTGTCAGATTTTCTAAAGATTCACATTAAATTTACAGAGCGCGCTTGACAGTTTAAACTCTGTTTTTTATACTAGCACTCTTGGAAGGACAGTGCTAAAAACTCAATTCGCAGCTGTCGTTTCAAATTCATAATAAAACTTTTTCAAAAATCCCGAAAGGAGAAAATATAAATGGCTACAACAATTAAACCGTTACACGACCGTGTTATCGTGCGTCGCCTCGACGAAACCAGCAACCAGACCGCAGGCGGACTTTTCATTCCGGACTCGGCAAAGGAAAAGCCGCAGGAAGGCGTAGTTATCGCCGCCGGCGCGGGCAAATACAAAGAAGACGGCACGCGTCAGACGCTGGACGTTAAGGAAGGCGACCGCGTTTTGTTCGGCAAATACAGCGGCTCGGAAATCAAAATCGACGGCGAAGAGCTTCTGATTATGCGCGAAGATGAAATTCTCGGAATCATCGAGCGCGCCAACGCGGGCAACGCTGCCTAAGCAATCAGCCCTCAGCTATCAGCCATCAGCCATTTCTTCTTGCTGACCGCTGAAAGCTGAACGCTGACAGCTACCTAAAAATATTTAACAGGAGATTTATAAGATTATGGCTAAACAAGTTATTCATGGAGAAGATTCGCGCGCGGCAATTCTGCGCGGCGTCAATCAGCTCGCCGACGCGGTGAAAGTGACGCTCGGACCGAAAGGTCGCAACGTTGTTATCGACAAAAAATTCGGCTCGCCGACCATCACCAAAGACGGCGTGACCGTGGCGAAGGAAATCGAGCTGAAAGATTCTTTGGAAAATATGGGCGCACAGATGGTGCGCGAAGTCGCCTCGAAAACCTCGGACGTCGCCGGCGACGGCACGACGACCGCTACGGTTCTGGCGCAGGCGATTTTCAAGGAAGGCGTTCGCACCGTCGCGGCGGGTGCAAACCCAATGGCGCTGAAACGCGGCATCGACAAAGCCGTCGAGCTGGTCGTCGCTGAAGTCCAGCGGCTGGCGAAGCCGGTTTCGGGCGATTCAATCGCGCAGGTCGGTACGGTTTCGGCTAACGGCGACAAAACCATCGGCACGATTATCGCCGAAGCGATGGACAAAGTCGGCAAAGACGGCGTCATCACCGTCGAAGAATCGAAGACGATGGACACCGCGCTGGAAGTCGTCGAAGGTATGCAGTTCGACCGCGGCTATCTGTCGCCGTATTTCGTGACCGACCCGGACAGAATGGAAGCCGTTCTGGACAACCCGTTCATCTTAATCAACGAAAAGAAAATTTCTTCGATGAAAGACCTTCTGCCGATTCTCGAACAGGTTGCCAAGATGGGCAAGCCGCTGCTGATTATCGCGGAAGACGTCGAAGGCGAAGCTCTCGCGACGCTCGTCGTCAACAAGCTGCGCGGCACTTTGAACGTGGCTGCGGTTAAAGCTCCCGGCTTCGGCGACCGCCGCAAAGCGATGCTCGAAGATATCGCGACCTTAACGGGTGGCAAAGTCATCTCGGAAGATTTGGGCATCAAGCTCGACGGCATCACGGTCGACGACCTCGGCAGAGCGAAGAAAGTCACGATTGACAAGGACAACACGACGATTGTCGAAGGTGCGGGCGCAGCCGAAGCCATCGAAGGTCGCGTCAAGACGATTCGCAATCAAATCGAGGAGACTTCTTCGGATTACGACCGCGAAAAACTTCAGGAACGTCTCGCCAAATTGGTCGGCGGCGTCGCCGTCATCAAAGTCGGCGCGGCGACCGAAACCGAGATGAAAGAGAAAAAAGCCCGCGTTGAAGACGCGATGCACGCCACGCGCGCGGCGGTCGAAGAAGGCATTGTCCCGGGCGGCGGCGTCACTTTGGTTCGCGCCTCGAAAGTGCTCGATTCCTACACGACCGAAGAAGGCGGCGACACCGACGAGATGATCGGCGTCAACATCATCAAGCGCGCCGTCGAAGAACCGCTCCGCCAGATTGCCGGAAACGCCGGTAAAGAAGGCGCGGTCATCGTCGAAAAAATCCGCGCCGAAGACAACGAAACCTACGGCTTCAACGCCCAGACCGAAGTCTTTGAAGACCTCGTCGCCGCGGGCGTCATCGACCCGGCGAAAGTCACCCGCACGGCTCTGCAAAACGCCGCTTCGATTGCCGGCTTAATGCTGACGACCGAAGCCATGATTTCCGAAATTCCGGAAGAAAAAGGCGAAGCCGGCGGCGGCATGCCCGGCGGCATGGGCGGCATGGGCATGGGA
>JALZHR010000403.1 GCA_030860665.1 Acidobacteriota bacterium | reverse complement strand
AGACAGCCATTACCCGGTAGCGAGTCAGGTTGTCGGGCAGTTTCACGTCAACGGTCGCTTTGCCGTTCGAGTCGGTTTTGACCGACGGCGCGAAAATCGCCAGCGCATTGAAATTCTCGCGCAGATTGATTTGACTTTGCGGTTCCTCGCTCTGCTGGACAATCGGCGCTGTATTTCGCGGGTCGTTTTCGCTTTTCATCATCCGCGCCGGCGCGGATGACGGCATTACGGTTCTGCCTCTTTTCGGTGTTGAAACCGATTCGGTCGCGCCGGTGACGACGACCTGCGCATCCGCCGCTCCGCCCGCAATCGCCTCCGGCTTAATGTCTTTGGCGTTTCCGAGCAGAATGTCTTTTCGCAGATGATAATCGGTGACGCCCGTGCCGCGCGCCGTGTAGAAAAAGCCGAGCGGGCTGCCGATGCGGTAATTCGACAGAGCCAGAACCGATTCGTCAACCACGACGACGGCGACTTCAGTGTTTGAGACAGGCTCGCCGCGCGTGTCTTTGACCTCGACGTTGATTTTCGTCGCGCCGCCCGGTTCGAGCGATTTCGCCTGCGGCTCGGCGGAAACTTCCAACTGTCTCGATGCCGTCGAAACCGAAAGATTCAGGCTGCCGGTCGCATAAGCCGGACGTTTTGCCAGTTTTTCGTCCACCTCGCCCTTGTCGTTCGTTCGGGCAGCCGCGCCGACCAAATCGACCTGCGCCGTGATGTTCGGCAGATATTTTTCCTCAATCGGAATTCTGAGCGTGATTGAAGATTCCTTCATCGTGAAACGCTCGGTTTTCACCAAGCCGTCGCGCCGCAGAGTCAAAACGCCTTCGGCTTGCGGAAACGGCGACATCACGAGAATCTCAGCCGCCTCGCCGGGCGCGTAATCTCTTTTGTTCGGGATGATTTGCGCTTCTTCCTGCTCGACGTTGCGCTTCGGCGGCGTTTTTCCGCCCGCGACCCAGACGGTGATTTCGGTCTGATTAAATCGCTCGCGGTCGTCCATCACGGTCGCGGTTATCGTGTAGCGCCCGCCCTGCTTGGCGACGAATTTGCATTTTTCCGCTTTTTCCATCGATTTTACCGTGCAGGTCTGCTCGTCAACCGTTTGTTCCTGCCACGTCCCCTTATCAAATCCCCAATCTTTCAGAACGGCTTTGATTTCCACGTCGCGCCCGGCAATCAGCTTTCCGTCGATGTCGGAAACGATTGATTCGACTTCTATCGCGTCGCCTTTCTGGACGAAATAACGCGGAATTTTCAGACCGACATACAGCGACGAAGGGTGTACGAGCAAGCCGGTCGAGCTTGACCACGTCTGCCGGTTCACGTCCTGCACCGAAGCCGAAGCGGTGACGCTGTAGGGGCGCGGCGGCTTGACCGATTCAAAATCTATTTTCAGAAGATGCTTGCCGCTCGCGTCCGTGACGCCTTTAAACGTCTGCGTCGTGCTCCCGCCGCCCGGATTGTAACCGCCGCGATAGCTGACCTCGCCGTCGTAATCGTTGCCGTAGCTGCTCATTCGCCACCACGGAACCCACGTGCCGAAGGTAAAATCTCCGCGATTCGGCGGCGTGTAATTCGTCGGCGTCGCCGTTACCGTCCAGTTCGTCGCGGCGTTTGCCAAGCCGCCGCCCGCGTAATATTTCGCTTCGACGGCGACGTTTGCGCTCGCGCCGACGAAATGCGGCGCTTCGGTTTCGACGCGCGCGGAAACTTCAAATTCCGGTCGGCGAAATTCCTGCACCTGAAATTGATGACTGTGAGCGTATGAGCCTTCAGCCGTGCCGAGCTGAATCGACGCGTAGCCGAGATTCATATTGTCCGGCAGCTTGAATTTGAAATCGAAAGCGCCGAAGGAATTCAGATTCGCCGTGCCTTTGGCGATTTCGTTGTTCTGCGCGTCCCTGACGATGTAATAAACCGTGCTTGCGCGGTCGCCGAGCGGCTGGATGTCGCCGAATTTCCCGCCCTCGTAAACGCGGATGTAGCCTTTAACGGCGACTTCCTCTTTCGGGCGATACATTTTCCGGTCGTCAAAGACGAACCAGCGCAGCGCATCCGAGACGCTTTTTTTGTGCCAGTTGCCGTAATCCTGCCAGTAATAGTCCGACTGCTCGGGCATAAACGCGACGTCTTTGCCTTTTTTCGCAATCAATAAATTCGGCTGTTTCGCCTGTTCATCCGGCAGAGCCAGACGCAGAATTCCGCTGGCTGGCGTTTGATTCGTCTGCGCCTCGTTGACGGTTTCGGTCTCCACGGTTTCGCCGTTTTCCGCGACCGCTTCGGTTTCTTTATTGATGGATTCTTCCGAAGCGCCCCAGCTCCAGAGCCATTCCCACCAGCTTTGACCGGAATTTTCTTCGCTGACCGCTGATTGCTGAACGCTGACCGCTTTCCCGTTCGGATAAATCGCCATTTCGACGCCCGAAAGCGGTTTTCCGGTTTTCAGCTCCGTGGCGAAGCCGACCAGCTCCTGATTATCGACAAAGGCGTCCAGACCGATTTGCGTCGCTTCCGCCCAGGCGAGAATGCGCGTCCGGTCGTATTTATCGCGCCGCACGGTCGGCTCGACGTCGACGATAGCGTGACCGAAGCCTTCGTTTAACGCTTCCGCCAAATCTATGCGCGTCTCGACCATTTCGTCCGGCTTATCTTCGATTGTCACGACCTTGTCGGCAACCAGTTTGCCGGGTATCGCCGGTTTCTTCGTGCCGTCGTCGTAGTTTATGTAGCGAATGGCTTGCTGGAATTGATGCCAGTTCGTCGGCTGAACGCTGTAGATTTTCACTCTGACCGAGCGATGATTGGTCGAATAAATCGAATACGCGGGCTTTGCCGTCGGGTCGAGCACGACGAAGCTGCCGCCCTGCGTGTAGAGATTCCGCTCGGCTGAGCCGACGGCGATGGTCGCCGCGCCGGGTGCAGCCAAATTCTGCCCGTAGATGTCCTTCAGGCGATTATCGACCGAAACTTTATAAGTCGTTTTGCCTTTTTTGTAGCCTTCGATGTAGATGTAATTTCCGCTCGGATAAATCTTTAAGCCTTCGACGGCGGGCTCGATTTTGACCATTTCCTTCGCGAAATTTGCGGCGTCAATCGAATTGGTAAATTCCAGGTGCCACGTCTCGAAAGGCGAGCAGTTTTTGTTGCCCTGCCAGCCGCAATAAGCGCGCGTAAAACGCATCGCGCCGAACGTGCGAAAGCTGTAACTCTGGTCTTTGGTTGTGGTTAAAGGTCCTTCGGCGGACGGCGTTCCCTTGTTGATTGTGACCGTTATCGGCGCATCGGCAGGCAGGGCGTTTTCCGTCAAGCCGTCGGAATTGACGGCGCGAAAAGCGAGCCAGCGCTTCGGCTGCGCCTGTTTCGCGTAATAGGCGATGCTGCCGTCCTTTTCGATTTCTTCCGGCGTCGCCAGCCGTACGGGCAGTTTTTTTCCGCCGCCCGTGACCGTGATTGTCCGCAGAACGGCTTCCGGATTGATTTCCTGGTCGAACGAGACGAACATCAGCGCATCGCGGCGCGTCGTCAGGTTTGCCGGGAACATCTGCTCGACTTTCGGCGGCGGCGTGGTGAAAGTCCAGGTCACGTCTTTTTGCAGAATTTGCCCGGCGGCGGCTTTCGTTCCGGCGGGAATGCGCGCAGTGAACTTCGTCGCCATCGGGAAACGCTTCGTCGTGTCGAACATCAGCGTTTTCGTTCCGAGCCAGCGCCAGTTTCCTTCGGCGTTCGGCGAGAGTTCGACCGGCACGATTTGCGCGGCTTGCTCCTGCGACGTGACGGCGACCATCGGGTGCGAAAACGTGACGCTCAAATCAGGCGCGAGCGAGATTTCGCCTTCGGGCGAGAAACGCAGAACCTGCAATGCCTGCCTGCTCGCGTCGTTGGCGTTCGGCGCGTCGCGCTGTTCGGGCGCGGGAAATTTCACCGGAATCATTTTGCCGGTTTTCGGCGGCGGCAAAGTCCCGGCGCGCTTGTTGAAATCCTTCTGGTCGTCGGCGTCCGTTTTGATTGCGGGAACACGTTTTAAAAGGCTCGACGTTTCGCCCTCGCTCAAAGGGTCGCCCTTGGCGGGCGGCTGTTTCTCGCGATTTTCCGCACCTTCGACGCCTTCGCTCAGGCGAAACTTTAATCCTTCCGGTAATTCACTCATAAAATTTTGGACGGTTTTTCCGCCTCTCGTTCTCTGCGCGTTCGCTTCGAGAACCAGCGGCGCAAACATTCCCAGATAAATGGCAAAAATCAATAAAAAAGAAATTGTTTTTCTCATACATTTCCTTCGATAAAACTTTTGAGAGCGCAAAATCCGAGGAGAGGTTTTTCGCGCCCTCATCTTACCCTAAATTTCGTTTTCAAACTAGCGACTCAAAAACCCGCGTCAGATGCTGAACGTGACCGCGCCGGAAAACTTGCAGCAGCCGGAAGCGGGCAGAGATTATCTTCCGTCTCCGGTCTTCTTCCGTCCCGCATTCGGCTTTGCATCGAGTTGAGATTTCACTATTCAATAAATCGGGTTTACTATATACTTGAAAGGGAAAATGCAACTTTGGCAGAGAGGTTGTCGTAAGCAATTTGGCAGTAAGTTATTTATTTGCAAATTTATCAGGAGCTAGGTATTAAAAATGGGTTTGTGGCAAAGAATTTCAAGAATATTTCGCGCGAGCACCGGCGCGGCTTTGGATAAAATGGAAAATCCCGAGTTGGTTCTCCAGCAGACGATTCGGGATATGCGCGACCGCGTGCCGGAACTGAACAACTCGGTGGCGCAGGTGATGGCGACCGAGCGGCTTTTGGCGAAAAACAAGGAAAATCTCGCCAATCAGGTCGTCGACCTCGACTCGAAAATCAAAGCCGCCGTCAAAATGGGACGCGACGACATCGCCACCGCCTATATCGGTCAACTGCAGCAGGCGCAGATTGATCTGGATCGCACCTCGGCACAGCTCGAACACGCTTCAATCGCTTCCAAACAGGCGCTCAAGGCGCGCGACAATTACGTTCTGAATATGAAAAAGCGCACCGCCGAAGCGATGCAGCTAATCAGCGCCGCCAAACAAGCCAAGTTGCAGGAACAGCTCGCGCAGACGATGGAGACTTTCAACATCGGCGACGACGCTTCGACCTTTAACGAGATGCGCGAAAAAATCGACCGCCGCGTGGCGGCAGCCGAAGCCAAACTCCAGCTCGGCTCGTCTTCGGTCGATGCGCAGATGCACGACATCGAGCGCGAAGCGATGGACATCCAGCTGCAGGACAAGCTGCTCGAATACAAACAATCGATGGGCTTGCTCGGCGCGGGCTCTTCAAATGCTGCGGGCAATCAGCTCGGCGCGGGCAACCCGGCGACGGATAACGGAAATTCGGACGGGCAGCAAAATCAGTTTTTCCTGAACGACGGCGGCAGCAGCAGCGGTAATAGCGGCGGCGGGAATAGATAAGCTGCGAAATAAGTAAAGCAACCGCACCGGCGGAATCAAAATCAAAGATGAAGATTTTGGAGAGAACAGCGGCGAGAAATTAACTTTTTCTATATGGCAGACTTAGCGAAATATCAGCAGGAATTTAACCGATTTAACACAAAATACGCCAAAGAAGCAGTCAAGGAACCCGTTAATTTCTGGGGCTTGGCGGGTTTTGCCGTGGCGGCGGCTTATACCGGCTCGGTGATTCCGCTTTTTATCGCTCTGCTTCTGGAAGTTTTTTATATGGTCGTCGTGCCGGTTCTGCCGACTTATCGCCGCCTGGTCGACCGCCGCGAAAGGGAGCGCCTCATCGCGCTGCACAAATCGAACCGCGACAAGCTGATAAAAACCTTCAGCCCGCGCGAGCGTGAAGCCGTCGAATATCTGAAATGGCAGAAAGAGCAGATTAAGAAAAATTATCTGAAATTCACCGGCTCGAAAGAGCTGCCGTCGAATCTGACCTCGCTCGACCAGCGCTGGGAAGATTTCGTCGATTTGCTCGACGTTTATCGCCGCCGCAAACAGCACCTGAAATCAATAAACCGACAGGCGGTTCACAACCAGCTGTCGCAGGCGTTTCGCGCCGCCGAAAGCGCGCCGGATGAAAAAACCCGGCGCGTACAGCAGACGAACGTGGAAATTTTAAAACGTCGTCTCGCTTCGTTTGACGAGCTGGAAAGAAGCGTCAAATTAGTCGAAGGACAGCTTCAGTCAATCGAAAACTTCTTCGGTTATCTGAACGACGAAATCGTCACGATGTCGACGCCCGACAAATTCTCGCTGCTCGATTTTGAACAGCTTTCCGATTCGATTGCGATGACCAAACAAATGCTCGACGCAACCGCCGACGCAATGGGAACGCTCGATTCTCACAACCGCCAGATGGGGAACTACGAGCTTTTGCCCGAAGCCAATCGTTAAACTTCAACTTGAAATCAGAAAAATAAAAAGGCGGTCAATTCCGCCTTTTTATTTTTTTGTTCGCGCGAATTATCACAAATCGCTGATGGCGAGCGCGAGATTGTTTTGATTCGTCGCGTAAGCCAGCGCGATTTCCTTTCTGACCAGACCCTGACGGATAAAATTTTCGAGCACGCGGTCGAAGGTCTGCATTCCTTCCAGCTCGCCGTCGTTCATCGCATCGACAATCGAGCGCCCTTCCTTTTCGCCTTTTTCGATATACTCGCGCGTGCGCGAATTAGAGACGAGAATCTCGATGGCGGCGATGCGCCCGCCGCCTTCTTTCGGCATCAGGCGCTGCGAGATGATGCGGCGAAACGATTGGGCGAGCCGCGTGCGGATAGCCGATTCTTCGACTTTCGGAAAAACGCCGATGATGCGGTCGATGGTTTTGGCGGCGTCGACCGTGTGCAGCGTCGATAAAACGAGGTGTCCGGTTTCGGCGGCTTCCATCGCGACCTCGATGGTTTCGCGGTCGCGCATCTCGCCGACCAGAATCACTTTCGGCGCTTGCCGCAGAGCGGCGCGCAGGGCGAGCGCGAAATCCGGCGTGTCCGAGTGAAGCTCCCGCTGGTGAATCGTGGAATTCTTGTGCTGGTGCAGGAACTCTATGGGGTCTTCGATTGTAACGATGTGGTA
>JALZHR010000398.1 GCA_030860665.1 Acidobacteriota bacterium | reverse complement strand
ACGCTGAAGTTTTTCGCGCCGACCGCAAATCCGACGAGGTAAAACGCCGGATGCGCGAACAGGCGAACATTCCCGAAAACGCCGTGATGCTGCTTTACGCCGGTCGCATCTCGCCGGAAAAAAACATCGGCTTGCTGGTCGAAATGATGAAGATTCTGGCGCGCGACGCGAAAAAGGATTTTCGCCTGCTGGTCGCCGGCGCAGGTCCGCAAGCCGAATGGCTGCAACAGGAAACCGACCAGCATTTTCCCGGTAAAGCCATCCAGTTAGGACATTTGGACAAAGAAACGCTGGCGAACTATTACGCCAACTGCGACGTTTTCGTGCATCCGAACCCGCGCGAGCCGTTCGGCATCGCGCCGCTCGAAGCGATGGTTTCCGGCGTTCCGACAGTCGCTCCTAATTCCGGCGGGATTTTGTCGTATGCGACGAATGAAAACGCGTGGCTCGTCGAGCCGGCGGGCGAAGATTTTGCCCGCGCGGTTTATGAAATCATCGAAAATCCCGGGCTGCGCGAGCGAAAGGTAGAAAACGCCGTCCGAACCGCCCTGGAAAACACGCGCGAAAAATCGACCGACAACCTGTTTGCAACTTACGACCGGATGTATGAAGATTTTCAGAAGCGCAAAGATTTGTTTACCGACGTTGAAAGGGCGAAAGATTTCGATTTCGTGAAGGAAGTTTTAGCCGCCGGTGAACGCAGCAGTTAAATTGAGATGCTCGAATTAGTTTTAGCCAATCTAAAAACGCGCCCGTTTCGCACGCTGATTAGCGTGGTCGGCGTCGCGCTCGGCGTGGTGCTGGTTATTTTGTTTACGGGCTTGGCGCGCGGGATGACGAACGATATGGCGCGGCGCGCTTCAAACTGGAAGGCGGAAATCGTTTTCACGCGCCCGGGCGCGATGGAGCTTGCCAGCTCGAACGCTTCGGTTTCGACCGCTTACGCCGAAAGATTAAAGCAAATCGAAGGCGTCGAATCGACCGTTCCGGTCATTCGCTTCATCACGCCGAACGCGAAACATCGCTGGGGAATCCAGCAAATCGACGGCGTCGAATGGCAGCCGTTCGCCGCGATGAACGATATGCGGATTCTACAGGGTCGCGCCGCCGTGGCGAGCGACGAAGTGATTCTCGACGAGCGCTACGTGGAGGAAGAAAAAGTTCAGCTCGGCGATAAAATCGAGCTTTTCGGAAAATCTTACACGGCGGTCGGAATTTTCGCGCCGCCTTCGGGAGCGCGTATAAAAATGTCGCTCGCCGCGATGCAGGAGGCGCTCGGCGCGGAAAACAAATGCACGTATATTCTGGTCAAGCTGAAGGACGGCGCGCAGCCGGAAGAAGTCGCCGCCCGCATCAATCAAATTTTGCCGGGCAATAAGGTCAACCTGACGCGCGATTTAATCATCGACGCGCAGGAACGCGTGCCGGGCTTGAATCTTTTCCTGCGCGTGCTGGTCGGGCTGGGCGCGTTTGTCAGCACGATTTTCGTTTTGCTTTCGATGTACACGACGATTACCGAGCGCCGGAAGGAAATCGGCATTTTAAAATCGCTCGGCGCGTCGAAAGGCTTTATCATCTCAACCATCGAAGGCGAAGCGTTTTTAATCGGCGTGCTCGGCATCGCGCTCGGGCTGGCGGTTTCGTTTCTCGCCGCTTTCGTCATCGGAAAAAGCTTCGACCTGGCGTTTGAATTCAGCCCGAACTGGATTCTGACGGCGATTCTGATTGCCGTCGGCGGCAGCCTGGCGGGCGCGCTTTATCCGGCGTGGCGCGCTTCCGGCATCGACCCGGTCGAAGTAATGGCGAATGAGTAATAAATTAAAATGATGAATGCGCAATGATAAACGATGAATTCATCGTTCCGCGTTCACGCGTTCCGCGTTTTCTTTATGAGTTCTGAGCAGGATTTGGTTTTGGGCGCGGTCCGAAACGAAAAAACGACCAGCAGACAAGGCATTTTGCAGAAGCTTTTCGCCGTCTGGTTCGACGCTTTTGTTTACAATCAAATCTGGGAAGACCCGCGCGTCGATTTGCAGGCTTTACGATTAAACGCGCAATCGCGCGTTTTGACGATTTCTTCCGGCGGCTGCAACGCACTGAATTACCTGGTCGAAAATCCCGAATCAATCACGGCGGTCGATTTAAACCGCCATCACATTTATCTGCTCAATCTGAAAATCGCCGCGCTCCGGTTTCTGCCGGGCTTCGAGGATTTTTTCGCCTTTTTCGGCTACGGCAAAAGCGAGCAAAACGTCGAAAATTATCAAAAGTTTATCGCGCCGAATCTGGACGCCGAGACGCGCCGCTTCTGGGAATCGAATTCCTTTATCGGCAAAATCTCGCACCGCAAACGCATCGACTTTTTCAGCAAAAGCGGGCTTTACGAGCATTCGCGCAACGGCTATTTTCTGCGCTTCTTTCATAAATTCTCGCGCCTTTTGGGCTGCAAGCCGGAAGAGCTTTTAAAGGCGCAAACGCCCGCCGAGCAGGAAAAGCTCTACGAAAAGTATATCGCGCCTTTTTTCGATTCGTTCGTCATCAAAACCATCGGCAAAATGCCGGTGACGATGTTCGGTCTCGGCATTCCGCCGCAGCAATACGACGAGTTGAAAAGGGATTTAGCCGACGGCGGCAGCGTGATTGACGTTTACAGGGAAAGGGCGAAACGCCTCGCCGTCGAATATCCCATTTACGAAAATTATTTTGCGTGGCAGGCGTTTGCCCGCAAATACGACACGGAAAATCGCTGCGCCGTGCCGGAATATCTGAAAAAGGAAAATTACGCCGATTTGAAGAAAAACGCCGGAAAGCTGCGAACCGGAATCGGCTCAATCACCGACGAAATCAGGCGGCAGCCGGAAAACGCTTTCAATCGTTTCGTTTTTCTCGACGCGCAGGACTGGATGAACGCGGCGGCGATGACCGATTTATGGTCGGCAATCGCGGAAAAAGGCGAAAAAAATTCGAGAATAATTTTTCGCACCGCGGGCGCGTCCTCGCCGATTGAAACGAATCTGCCGAAAGATTTACGCGCAAAATTCGTTTACGAGGAAGACTTTTCCCGAAAACTTTTCCGGCAGGACCGAGCTTCGATTTACGGCGGCTTTCATTTATATGAGTTGGTAGGGAGTTGACAGATAGTTGACAGAAAGTTGCGGAAAGTTGCGGATAGTTGCAGATAGTTAAAAACAGTTTCGACGTTTCAAACTTCGGCAACCTTCTTAAACTTCCTGCAACTATCCGCAACTTCCTGCAACTATCCGCAACTTTCCGCAACTATGACGGATGCTTTCGAGAATATGGACAGGATGTATCGCCACCAGCGATACTTCTATGATTTGACGCGGAAATATTATCTTTTGGGGCGCGACCGGCTGCTTTCGGAAATGGACGTGCGGGCGGGCGAAAACGTTCTCGAAGTCGGCTGCGGGACGGGCAGAAATTTAATCATTCTGGCAAAGCGTTTTCCCGGCGCGAATTTTTTCGGGCTGGACGCCTCTGCCGAGATGTTAAAGACGGCACGGGCGAAAGCCGACGCGCAAAGGCGAAAAAACATCACGTTCGAGACGGCGCTCGCCGATACTTTTAATTACCGGGAAACGTTCGGTTTAGCCGAGCCTTTCGACACGATTTTTTTCAGCTATTCGATTTCGATGATTCCCGTCTGGCGCGAGTCGATTCAGAATGCGCTGGCTAATCTGAAAAGCGGGCGGTCGTTCTACATCGTCGATTTCTATGACCAGAAGGATTTGCCGCGCTGGTTTCGGAAAATTCTGAAAGGCTGGCTGAGAAAATTTCACGTTCAATTCTGGGGCGATTTGATGCCGTATCTGGAAAATCTGGAAAAACAAGGCGTCGGAAAGCTGAAAATCGATTCCATCGCGCGCCGCTACGCTTTCATCGCGCAGTTCCGAAAAAATTAACCGCGCCCGGTTTCGATTTCACTCTTTCTCAATCAGCTCGCCGATTTCCTGCCTGAGCGCTTCGCGTTTTAAAAGCAGGCGCAGGAATAAGCCTCTTTGTCTGAACAGAAGCCACGCCGATTTGAGCCAGACGGTCATATCAATCAGCGTCTCGGACGAGCGCAGCGCGGCGTAGCCGCACAGAATCGCGAGCGGAATCGAAGCCAGCGCGAGCTGCCAGCCGAAAAACCAGAAAACGACGCCCGCCGTAATCAGCCACGTCAACGGCATAAACAGGCACGCCGCGAGAATCTTATAAGTCGAACCGGCGGCGTCCGCGCCGTGCGTTCTGAACATCAAGCCGATGAAATTCGAGAAAACATACGCGGGCGAATGAATAATCGCGCCGACGACGGCGAGCGGCGAAAGCAGAACCACGAGCAATACGCGCAAGACCAGATAACGCAGCACGTAGAAGGTCGGATGCTGAAGGACGGAAAGGCTTTCAGCCGTGATGCCGCTCGTTTTCAGCTCGTTTTCGTAACGCGTGATTTTTTCGTTCAGCGCGCTCATTTTTTCCGGCTCGTTCTCGCCCAAGAGCCTGTATTTTTCCGCCAGATTCTGCAAATGCTCGAAGCTCTGCGCCAGCGTCTGCTTGAAAAGCAGATTCCGGTAAACGGACGAAAACAGGGCTTCGGCTTTGAGAACCGTGTCAAGCTCCTCTTCGGATTCGAGATTCAGCGTGACGTTTCGCAAAGCCGTCTCGATTTTGTCGGTCAAATCCTGCACAGCCTGTCGCGGCGGCTCGCCCTTTTCGTCCATCTCGACCGGCTCGACGTCGAAAATTTCGCCGTAGCGAATCAAAGCCTCGCTGCGAAAAGCGGTCTTAGAAGTGTAATAAAGCCCGACCGCCATTATTTTTAAATTAATACGGTCTTCGGTCTCCGGACTTCGGTCTTCGGTTTTCTGCCGACCGCCGACCGCCGACCGCCGACCGCTTTCTGATTTGATGCCGAGCGCGCCGAGGGCGATTCGCGCCGCGCCGGTTTTCAGCGGCTGAAGCTTGGTTTCGTTGTGCGAGACGCCTTCGGGAAAAATCGCGATGCAGCGCCCGCGGTTCAAAAGCTCGCGGCAAGCCTGAAAGGTGCGCAGATTTTTCGCCATATCGCCCGCCGCGTCGACGCGCCGGTAAACGGGCAGCGCTTCGAGCGTTCGCAGCAGAAATCCGCCCAGGGGAATGGAAAAAAGCGTGGATTTGGCGAGAAACGAGACGCGGCGCGGCAGGCTGACAAAGACCAGAGCCGGGTCGACCAAGCCGTTTGGATGATTGAGGACAAAGATAATCGCGCCTGTTTCCGGCACTTTTTCGACGTTGCCGGCTTCGATGCGGCGAAAAAAGAGCCGCAGCGCGATGCTGATAAAAGCGTGCACCAGCTGGCGCGCCGCAGAGCCTTTGCCGAGAAAAGCCATCTGCCACAAGCGCAGGATTTTTACGCTTTCCTGGTTTTTTCGGGCACGCTCGTTTTGTTCGCCGGTGTTTTTCAATTTAAAACAAAATATTATCCGCAGATAAACACGGATGGACACAGATAAATCAAATTTGAAATTTCAAATCTCGGATTCCAAATCTTTTCTAGTCTGTGTCCATCAAGCCGCGAAGCCTATTTCATCAGCGGACAATTTTTCTTACTCTTCGTCTTCTTCCTCGTCGTCCTCGTCGCCGACTTCGCCGAATTCCCAGCCGTCGTAGGTTTCGATTTCGTGCTCGTCGGCAAGCTGCTGAAAGCGGACGTTTCTTTCGGCTAAAGATTCGGGCGTGTGAATTTCGACCTTGTCGATATGAAGCAGATATTCGCCGGTCGATTCGCCGGTTTCCTCGTCGCCAAGCTCGAAAATGTCCACAAAATCAAAGTCTTCGCTTTCGAGCTGAAGCCCGAGCTTTTCCAGTTTTTCGACGCTTTCGTCGACGAAATAATAGCTGTAGAGCATCGGCTCGTCCAGATTCCAGTTGTCTTCCTGTTTCGCCTGCGCGAAAATTTCACGAATCGTCTCAAGTTGCGATTGGGTGTCTTTAAACATAATTCTTCCCTTTTATCGTAGATTTTTTTGCAAGGCTCAAGTTTAACAAAGCCGCCGGAGATTTTCACAACGCGAAGTCGTTTATAACCAAATCCGGGAATTTCCGGAAACCTTTAACGCCTGCAAAACGGCGATTCTGCGGAATTTGCCGACAGCGACGATTTTTTAAATCGCCTTAATAAAAAAAAACGACGGATGTAACTTCGTCGTTTTTTCATTTAATTAAACTCCGGTTAAGCTCGCCGCATCCGCGTCCCCGTATTATTCGATTCGGCGCAGAGCGCTTTAGCTTAACCGCCGCCGCCGGTTCGGCTTTTACGGGTTGCCGCGCCCGCAGCCATCGTCGATTTCTCCGCCGTCTCCCGGCTCGGTCGGGTCGCCCGCGCCCTGCTGCGAACCGGTCTCCGGAGTTTCTTCTTCTTCGGGTCTGTTGATTTCTTCTTGTGCCATTTTTTTAATCTCCTCGATTTATTTTTTGATTTATTAACGGTTTTTCCGACCGTCAAGACGATTCGGGCGCGCTTTCTTTCTGCGGCAGCGCCCGTAAATTCGTTTATCTGACTTTATAAGGACGAACGGCGCGGTCGTCTTTGCAATATTTTTGCATCTTTAATTCTCCTCGCCCGCTTCCGTCGCGGCTAGAGCCTTCCTTTCCGGTCTGAGATGCGGAAACAGAATCACGTCGCGGATGGAATGTTTGTTCGTCAGAAGCATCACCAGACGGTCGATGCCGATGCCGATTCCCGCGGCAGGCGGCATCCCGTAGCTGAGCGCGCGGATGTAGTCTTCGTCCATCACCATCGCTTCCTCGTCGCCGCGCTCGCGCTCGCGCATCTGGTCGAGGAATCGCTCGTATTGCTCGCGCGGGTCGTTCAGTTCCGAAAAACCGTTGGCGCATTCCATCCCGTTGATGAAAAGCTCGAACCGCTCGGCAATCTGCGGATTTTCCGGCGAAGCCTTCGACAAAGGCGAAATTGATTTCGGATAATCGACGATAAAAGTCGGCTGAATCAAATTCGGCTCGACGTATTCGTCAAACAATCCGATTATATTTTCGTCCGTAATTTCGGCTTCCGGCGCATATTTTTGAATTGCCTCGCGCATCGCCACGCGGTCGAACCGGCTGAAATCAATCTCGTTTCCCTCGTAATTGACTTTCAAGCTGCCCGTCGCTTTCCGCACCGAATTGCGAAACAATTCCTCGCAGAAATCCATCATCCCGTTCACGTCCATATACGCGCAGTAAAATTCCAGCATCGTGAATTCCGGGTTGTGCTTGTAGGAAATTCCCTCGTTGCGAAAGTTGCGGTTCAATTCGTAAACTTTCTCGAAGCCGCCGACGACCAGCCGTTTCAGATAAAGCTCCGGCGCGATGCGCGCGTATAAGTCAATGTCGAGGGCGTTGTGATGCGTGACGAAAGGCTTCGCCGCCGCGCCGGTCGCTTTCGGCGTCAGCATCGGCGTTTCGACCTCGATATAACCGTGTTCTTCCAGAAAACGGCGAAGCGAGGAAATCGTTTTGGCGCGGATTTCAAAAACCTCGCGCGTCGTCAAGCCTTCGTGCTCGACCTGTAGACTTGAGCCGATTAAATCCGCGTAACGCTGTCTCTGCCTGATTTCCGCGTCGGCGATGCCGTGCATTTTGTCGGGCATCGGCAGCATCGCTTTCGACAAAAACTGCAATCGCTCGACGTGCACGGAAAGCTCGCCCGTGTTCGTGATAAACAGAAAGCCCTCGACGCCGATAAAGTCGCCGTGGTCGAGCAATTGGAAAAGCTCCCAGCCGTTTACTTCCGAATTTTCCGCGTCGTTCGCCACGCCCTTGATGTCGTCGCGGCGGACGTAAATTTGCAGACGGCTGATTCCGTCCGACAAATGAACGAACGCGGCTTTGCCCATCAGGCGCGGCGGCGTCGCCAGCCGTCCGGCGATGCGAACGCTGCCGAACTCTTTGAGCTTTGCGTTTGCCGCGTCTTTCGCTTCCTTTTCCGGTCGCTCGCCTTCCGCCAATTCGGGCACGTGTTTTCTGATTTCCTCGCTGCCGACGAGGCGCGTAATCG
>JALZHR010000387.1 GCA_030860665.1 Acidobacteriota bacterium | reverse complement strand
ACGTTCAACTGAACGTCGATGACCGTTTGAACCTGGATTTTCAATTGGAGATAGGCGCTTCAGCCGAAGTTAATATTATTGCCGACCAGGAGTTGGTCGAAAGAGGAACGGTGACGACCGGAACCGTAATCACCGAGCGGCAAATCACGGAGCTGCCTCTTTCCGAAGGCGCGGCTTACAACCTCGCAACGCAAGCGCCGGGCGTTTCATATACGGGAAACCCGCAGTTTACCGGTCCGACGGCAAACGGCAACCTGGCTGCCATCCGCACGAACGGCGCGGTCGGAAACCAGATTACTCTGGACGGCTCGCCGAATCTGACCTTTGACGGCGGAGTTGCCTACACGCCGCCCGCCGATGCGCTGACGCAGTTTAAGATTCAAACCAACGCCTTCGACGCGCAGAGCGGCTTTACCGCCGGTTCGACCGTCAACGTCGCGGTCAAGAGCGGAACGAACGATTTGCACGGCTCGGTTTATTATTTCAACCGCCCGGGCGTTCTGACGGCTAACAACTTTTTCAGCAACCGCGCCGGCGTCGAGCGCGCTCCGCGCAGCTACTATCGCGCGGGCGGTCAGGTCAACGGTCCGGTTTACATCCCGTATATCTATAACGGTCGCGACCGGACGTTCTTTATGTTCTCCTACGAGAAACAGCTCGATAAACGCGCCGAACCGGAAACCTTTACCGTGCCGACGGTGAAAATGAGAACCGGAGACTTTTCCGAGCTGCTGGCTCTGCCGACGCCGATTTTGATTTACGACCCGGCGACCGCTGCATTGAGAAATACCACTTGCACGGCGGGCAGCACCGGCACGACCGTCTGCCGCACGCCTTTTGCGGGCAACATCATCCCGACCAACAGGCTTAATCCGGCGGCGGTGGCTTTTCTGAATTTTTATCCGCAGCCGAACCAGCCCGGCGTGGTCGACAATTATTTTTCAAACCAGGTTCTCGAAAGACCTTACGATTCGTATCTGACCAGAATCGACCATAACTTTAACGCGAACCACAGAATTTTCGGTAAATTCTTCTACAGCAAGAGCAACGAAGACCGCTACAACTTTATCGGCGAGCCGGATTCGATTACGCAGGGATTTGAAACGCGCACCAACAAAGGCGGAAACGTCGATTACACGGCGACGCTTTCCAGCACGATGGTGCTCGACATTCGCTCGAGCCTGAACGATTTCGTTCAGGAGCGTCGTCCGGCAAACCCGATGTCCGCCTCAGACCTCGGATTTACGGGCATCGGGGCATTGACCGGCTCGACCGTTTTCCCGCGTTTCGATTTTACCAACTACGACACGCTCGGCTCGGAACGCGCCGATTTCAACGAAGGCTTGACCAGAAACTTCCGCCTGTTCTCGCTTCAGCCGACGCTGACGCAGATTTGGGGCGACCACACGCTGAAATACGGTTACGATTATCGCCGCCTGATGGAAACGCGCGCCTCGAACGGCTACAACGCCGGACGCTTCCTGTTCACCGGCGCTTACACGTCGCCCGCTTCTAACTCGAACACGGCGACCGTCAATGCCATCGGACGCGATTTAGCCGCTTTCCTTCTGGGAATTCCGTCGGCAAACGCGAACAGTCTGATTGAGCAGACGCCCTCTTACGACATCAATTCCAGCTATCACGCCTTCTTCGTCCAGGACGACTGGCGCGTGAGCCAGAAACTGACCTTGAACTTAGGGCTTCGTTACGATTTGGAAACCGGCGTCAGAGAAGCTAACGGGCAGATGGTGACCGGCTTTGACCCAACGGCGGCAAGCCCGCTGCGCGCGCAGGCGCTGGCGAACTACAACGCCAGTGTTCCGGCAAACGTCCCGGTTTCGGCGTTCCAGAATCTTTCGGGCGGTCTGACCTTCGCCGGCGGCGCGGGCGACAGCAATCAGTCGGTCGACAAAAACAACATCCAGCCGCGTATCGGCATTTCCTACGCGATTGACGACAAAACCGTGATTCGCGGCGGCTTCGGAATCTTCACCTCGGCTTTCCAGCTGCTGCCGATTAACCAGAGCGGCTTTACGGCTTCGACCAGCTTTACGCCGACGACCAATAACGGCTTGACCTTTATCGCCAACATCAACAACCCGTTCCCGAACGGCTTGAACGCGGCGGTCGGCTCGGGGCTCGGTTTAAACACTTCGCTCGGAACGACGCTCGGCACGACGAACGCGACCGGTCCGACCGAAACCACGTTTTACACCCGCGACCGGAACAACGCGAACTACGCGCGTTTCGTCATCGGAATTCAGCGCGAGCTGCCGGGCGGCATCGGCGTCGAAGCGACTTACGTTCATTCGCGCGGCTACGATTTGCCGGTTCTGCGCCAGTTGAATTACATTCCGCGCGAGTATCTGAACGATTTCAGCGGAGTTACTGACCCGGCTGTTATCAGCGCGGCGGTGACGGCGACGCAGACCTTCCTGAATCAAACCGTTCCGAATCCGTTCCGCGGTCTTTATCCGCAGAACGCGACCCTGAACGCCAACACGATTCAGCGTCGTTTCCTGCTGACGCAGTTCCCGCAATTCCAGGACGTGATAGTCACGGAATACAACGGAAGCAGCCAGTATAATTCGCTGCAGCTGCAAGCCACCAAGCGTCTGAGTCAGGGATTTTCGTTCAACGCTTCCTACACGCTCTCGCGCGACCGCGAAAAAACGCGCCGCCTGAATCCGCAGGACGAGCAGTTGACCGATATGATTTCCGTCTTCGACCGCCCGCATCGCCTTACGTTCTCGGGCGTTTTCGAGCTGCCGTTCGGTCGCAACCGTCAGTTCTTCAGCGACGCTCACCCGGTGATCGACGCCATTTTCGGCGGCTGGCAGTTTAACGCCGTCTACGAATGGCAGTCGGGCGAGCCGCTCGTTCTGCAGAACGCGGTTTACACCGGCGACATCACGCAGCTTGAAAACCGCGTCGGTCAAAAGGACGAACAGGGCAGAACCTACGGCGTCGATATTCCGGCTTTCGACACGACGGGCTTCATCAGCCTCGGCAACAACTACACGGTCGGCAGCCAGAACTCGCTGCGCGTTCTTCCCTATACGCTGGATAACTTCCGCAATCAGCCGTTTCAAAAGTTTGACGTCGGATTAACGAAGAACTTCAACATCAGGGAAGGAATGAGACTGCAAGTCAGAGTCGAAGCCATCAACGCGCTTAACCGGGTTTATCTGGGCAGCGGTCTTCAGCTTGCCGTCACCAACGCCAACTTCGGCACGGTCAGCGGACAGCGCAACCTGCCGAGAGACATCCAGCTCGGCGCGCGATTCACCTTCTAAGCCTTAATCCCACAAAAAGGTTTTGCAGGTCTTTATTAACCAAAAACGCATAAGCCCTTTGCGGCGACAAACCCCAAAGGGCTTATGCTGTCTTTAAAAGTGATAAAAATGAAACTCTACGGTCTGATTTCTGCGGTTTTACGGTCGGATTCGGCTCAGCGCCTCCCGGCTTTAGCACAGGCTTCCGTTTTTGTCTTCGCGATTTTGACGTTCGGCTCGGCTGTCGCCCTTCACGCGCAGCAACCCGCGGCGAAGCAAAATCCGAAATCGTCCGGTCTGACCGTCGCCGCCGACGGCAGCGGAGACGTAAAATCCATGCAGGAAGCAATCGACCGAGTGCCCGAAAACAATAAAAAACGTTTTGTCATCTCCATCAAACAGGGCGTTTATAAAGAGCAAATCCGCATTCCCGCAAACAAGCCCTACATTTCCTTCGTCGGCGAGAAAGCCGAAACCACGAAATTAACTTTCAGCTTATCGAACAAGGAAGCCGGTTCGACCTCGGCAGCCTACGCCGTCTATATCGGCGGTCACGATTTTCACGCCGAAAACGTCACGTTTGAAAACTCGTTCGGCACAGGCTCGCAGGCGGTCGCCGTGCTGGTTGAAGCCGACCGCGCCGTTTTCAAAAACTGCCGCTTTCTGGGCTGGCAGGACACGCTCTACGCGAAAAACGGGCGACAGTATTACGAAAACTGCTACATCGAAGGACACGTCGATTTTATCTTCGGGCAAGCCGCCGCCGTTTTTGAAAACTGTGTAATTCACTCTAAAGGCGACGGCTACATCGCCGCGCCGATGCGCTTTGCGGCGGACGAGCCGAGCGGCTTCGTTTTCATCAACGCGAAGCTGACGGGCGAAAACACTACCAAAGGCGTCTATCTCGGACGCCCGTGGCGCGATTACGGCAGAACCGTTTTTCTGGACACGGAAATGGGCGCGCACATCCGTCCCGAAGGCTGGCATCACTGGCAGCCCGAGCGCGAAAAAACCGCTTATTTCGCCGAATACAACTCGAAAGGCGCGGGCGCAAAAAACGATACGCGCGTCAAATGGGCGCGCCAGCTGACTGCCGATGAAGCGAAGGCTTTCCACGCGGAAAACTTTCTGAAAGGCAAGGACGGCTGGAATCCGAAAAAAGCGGATTTCGGGTGGCAGGAAAAAACCAAGCCCGATTACCGGCTCGTCGCGTGGAACGACGTTCTGGAACAAGCGCCGCTCTGGTACGCCGTCGATGAAGCGACGCGCATCGCCAATCAGGTCATCCTCTACCAGCGCGAAAACGGCGGCTGGGGAAAAAACGTCGATATGGCGGCGATGCTGACGCAAGCCGAGCGCGAAAAACTTTTAAAAGAAAAATCTCTGACCGACACGACCATCGACAACGGCGCGACGACGCAGCAATTGCGCTATCTCGCCAAAGTCATTACGGCGAAAAACATCGAGACGCACAAAGCGGCTTTTCTGAAAGGCTTGGATTTTCTGCTCTCGATGCAGTATGAAAACGGCGGCTTTCCGCAATTCTACCCGCTGCGCGCGAATTACTCGCGCCACATCACCTTCAACGACAACGCGATGATAAACGTCCTGCGCCTGCTGCGCGACGTGGCGAGAAAGAAAGAAGATTTTCTGTTTGTCGATGAAGACCGCCGCGCGCGAGCCGATAAAGCGTTTGAAAAAGCCATTCCGCTCATTTTAAAAACGCAGGTTGTCGCGGGCGGCAAAAAAACAATCTGGGCGGCGCAATACGACGAAGTGACCTTAAAGCCCGCCAACGCCAGAGCCTTCGAGCCTGCATCTTTAACGGCGGGCGAAAGCGTCGGCATCCTGCGGTTTCTGATGCTCGACGCGACGCCGAACCAGGAAATAATCGACGCAATCGAATCGGCGATTGAATGGTATCGGAAAAACAAAATCGAGGGCTTTCGCTGGGACACAAAGCGAGGCGAAGACGGCAAATTAAAACACGCGCTCATCAAGGACGCGAAAGCGCCGCCTCTCTGGGCGCGGTTTTATCAAATCGAAACGATGCGTCCGATTTTCATCGGTCGCGACGCCATAATCCGTTACGACGTTTCGGAAATCGAGCCGGAACGCCTGAACGGCTACGCGTGGTATGTCGAAGAACCGAACGAGCTTTTGAACAAAGATTACCCGAGATGGAAAGAGAAAATCGCGAAAGCGAAATAAGTTTCCCGTAAAAAAGTCCACCTGACAAAATATTTTAGGAGTAGAAAGTAAATTTCACATGAAAAAGTTTCCCCGGAATAAAAAATCTCAGTTTCGAGTTAAAGCATTTATAGTCATTGTGTTGGCGCTAATCGGCGTCTCCTCGCTGACGCTGAATTTTATCGCGCAGGCGGCGGTCGTCATCGACGACGTTTTCGCCGACTCGAACAGCGCCAACCAGGATTTGCCGAACAATTCGATACAAATTTTCAAAGGTCGAACGGCGACAACGCGCAGCACGACGCCCGGAAACGCCGAGTTCGATATGACGGCGACCGGCACAAGCTCCGAGGCTTTCTGGGGATATTTCACCAATTCCGGCTCGCCCGTCACGCTCGGCGTCGGCGACAACGTGACGTTTGCGGGAACTTTTACTTTAACCGGCTTTGTCGGCGGCGGGCAGGACATTCGCTTCGGTCTGCTCGATTCCAAAGGCACGCGCAACACGGCGGATTTGACGGGCGGGCAGAGCAACGCCGCGTTCGGCGACGACACCGGCTACGCCGCGCAGTTTGTCGCGAGCGGCACGGGCAGCCCGTTCGTGCTTTATCGCCGCGACGTGACGAATCCGCCGACCACGAATCCGTTCAACTCGTTCACCAACGCCGGATTTACCGCGCTGCCGGGAACGGGCGCGACGGCGCGGCAGCCTTTGACGAGCGGCACGCCTTATACTTTTTCTTACACGGTGACGCGCACTTCGGCGACGCAGACGCAAGTTGCGGTTTCGGTGACGGGCGGCGCGCTCTCGAATCTGAATTATACGGCGACCGACTCGAACCCGAGTCCGCACAACACTTTCGATTTTTTCACCTTTCGCATCGGCGGCAACAGTTTTGCGCAAAAATGGACGTTCAATCGTCTGAAAGTCGATTTTAACCCGGCTGCGCCCGTTATCACGACGCAGCCCGCGCCCGCCAGCCAGACGGTTTCGGTCGGCAGCACGGTGAATTTCAGCGTCGGCGCGACGGGCAGCCAGCTTTCCTATCAATGGCTGAAGGACGGCAACCCGATTGTCGGAAACGCGACGGCGACCACGCCGAATTTGCAGTTGACCAATGTCCAGACGACCGATTCGGGAACTTACACGGTTCGCGTCAGCAATTCCGGCGGAAGCGTGACGAGCAACCCGGTGAATCTGACCGTTACGGGCGGTCCGGTAGACCCGCCGCCCGTAATTACCGCGCAGCCGCAAGACACGGTTGTTCAGGTCGGGCAGCCCGCCAGCTTGTCGGTGACGGCGACCGGAGATAATTTGTCTTACCAGTGGTTTAAAAACGGAAATCTCATCGACGGCGCGACCGGCTCGACGCTCAATTTCGCTTCGGCGCAAACGTCGGACACGGCGAATTACACGGTGACGGTGACGAATCCGAACGGAAGCGTGACGAGCAATCCGGCGCGTTTGACGGTCGTTTCGGCGATGAGCGTTTCGAGCTTTGAGCCGACCCACAACAGCACGAACGTCTGCACGGACGCGCCATTGCGCCTGACGTTTAACCAGACGCCGAAGCTCGGAACGAGCGGAAAGCTGCGCGTTTATCGCGCGAGCGACTCGGCACTGGTCGATACGATTGATATGTCGCTTGCCGCGCAGACGAAAAACATCGGCGGCGCGTCGGCGGCTTTCCGTTATTACCCGATTATCATTACCGGAAACACGGCTTCCGTTTACCTGCACCAGCAGCTCGCCTACAACCAGACTTACTACGTGACGATTGAGCCGGGCGTTTTGACGGATTTGCAGGACGCGCCGTTCGTCGGATTTTCCGACTCGAACACGTGGCGTTTTACGACAAAGGCGTCCGCTCCGGCAGCCGGAACGAATCTTTTAACGGTCGCGGCTGACGGCAGCGGCAATTTCTGCACGGTTCAGGGCGCGATTGATTTCGTTCCGGCGAACAACACGCAGCGCGTTATTATCAACGTCAAAAACGGAACTTACACCGAAATCGTCTACATCAATTCGAACAAGCCTTTTATCACCGTCAAAGGCGAAAGCCGGGCGGGAACAATCGTTCAGTATGCGAACAACAACAATCTGAACGGCGCGATTTCCGGCAATTTCCGAACGTCTTTCGGCTCGGACGCGGCGGATTTCAATCTGGAAAACATCACGCTCCACAACACGACGCCGCAGGGCGGCTCGCAAGCCGAAGCCCTGCGCACGAACGGCGCGCGGACGACGATAAATCAGGTTACGCTGAAAAGTTTTCAGGACACGCTGCTGACGCAGAAATCTACTTTTATCAACAACAGCTACATCGAGGGCGATGTCGATTTTATGTGGGGCAGCGGCGCGACGTATTTCAAAAATACGGAATTAAAATCCCTGCGCGACGGCGGTTATTACACGCAGATTCGCAATAATTCGACCACGCCCGGCAACGTCTACATCAACTGCCGTCTGACCAGAGGCGCGGGCGTTACGAACGGAAACTTTCTGTCGCGCATCGACCCGGACGATTTTCCCTACAGCCAGGTCGTCTGGATTGATACGCAGATGGACAGCCACATCGCGCCCGTCGGCTGGAGAATCGACAACCCGGCTCTGACGCCGACTCAGGCGAATTATCCGAATATTCGTTTCTGGGAATACAACAGCACGGATTTGAACGGCAACCCGATTGACGTCAGCCAGCGTCACCCGATTTCACGGCAGTTGACGGCGACCGAAGCCGATTACTGGCGT
>JALZHR010000371.1 GCA_030860665.1 Acidobacteriota bacterium | reverse complement strand
GGCTTCCGCCTCAAGTGTTTCGCGTCATAGATTGCAATAACGATTTAGATTTTTAAACGGAACTTTTCCGTCTCAAGCAAACTGTAATGAAATTTATCAAACTACAAAAAATTTTCGCAGCCGCCGTTTTTCTCCTGATTTCCGCTCTCGTCTGTTCGGCGCAAACCAATAGCGGCAGGACAAAGCCGGCGCAGACGACGCCCGTCAACAGCGGCGGCAGCCTTCAGGCGGCGATTAAGTCTTCGCCCGCTTATGCCGAAGTTCTTTTGCGCAGAACCGAATTGCAGGCGACGCTCGACGATTTGACGGTCGAATTTACGGACGAATATCCGAAAGTTAAGGAAACACGCTACGAGCTTAGCTTGATTAACAGGGATTTCGATAAAATTTCGACGGTCGCGGACGCGTCGAAGCTGACGCTGGCGCTCGGCAGATTAATCGTCCGCAGAGCCGAACTGGAAACCGACCTCTGGGCTTTGCTGCAAAAATACGGCGAAGACCACAGCGACGTCAAACGCGCGCGCCGCAAGGTCTCGGCGTTTGAAAAAGCGATTAAAGAAATTCTGCCGTAAGGCGCAGCTGATAACCGGTAACTGGTAGTTTTTTCTTTTCACTGTCAGTTATCAGTTCTAAGATTATGAAGCGAAGTTTTTTCCTGTTTCTCATTTCCCTGTTTTTCGTTCTCTCACCCGACGTTTCGGCGCAGTCGCCGGGCAAGATTCTGAGCCTGGCGAACCGCGCTCTGGGCGGCGAAAAAATTTTGAAATCCGCTCGCTCGCGGGCGGCGAAAGGCAGAATCACGCGTTTGAGCGACGGCGCGAGCGGAAATTACCTGGCGCAGACGGAAGCGCCGAATTTTTACGCCGAAAGCTTCGATTTGAACGGTTTTGAAATCGCCGGCGGCTACAACGGGAAATCCGGCTGGACGCGCAACTCGAAAGACGGCTTGCGCACGCTGACGGGCGAGGCGAGCCGCGATTTTCAAGCCGAAGCCGCTTTCCGCAGCTCGCGCTGGCTCAATTACAAACAGGACAAAGCGAAGCTGGCTTTTTTAAATCAGGCGAACGCGGGCGGCAAAACGGCGAACGTCCTGCTCCTGACGACCGCCAAGGGCGTGCAGATTAAATTGTTTTTCGACGCGGCGAGCAATCTGCTGCTGCGCGAGGAGTTTTCGGGCGGCGCGACGCGGAAAATTTTCGATTACGGCGATTATCGCAAAGTCGGAAACATCTTCGAGCCTTTCTCGATTAAAATGACCGCCGCCGACGGCGAGACTTACGAAATCAGGCTGGACGAAATCACGCACAACCGCGCAATCGCCGGCTCAGTTTTCGATTTTCCGCAGATTTCCGCCGAACCTTTGCCCGACATCAAGACGCTGCTGGCGGAGATTCGCGCCAACACCGACAAAATCGACAGCATTCTGGAAAATTACAGCTACACGGCGACGCGCGTCGAGCGCGAAATCGACAAAGCCGGAAATCTAATCGAAAAAGGGACGGAAACCGTCTCGTTCAGCTTTTACAAAAGCTATCGCGTCACGCGCCTGCTGGCGAAAAACGGCAAGCCGCTAAGCCCGGGCGAGCGGGCGGACGAGGACAAAAAGGTCGAAAAACAAATCCGGGAAATCGAAGAAAGAATCGCGGAAAAGGAAAAGAAACAGCAGCAGCAACAGCAGCAGCGCGACGTCGCGGCAAACAAAGCCGGAACGCCGAGCAATGAAGGCGGCGAAGGTCAGCGCATCACGCTGTCTGACGCTCTGCGCGGCTCTCTGCTGGTGAATCCGCGCCGCGAGCGGCTGCGCGGGCGCGACGTGATTGTTTTCGATTACGAGCCGAACCCGGATTACAAGCCGCAGACGCGTTTTGAAAAAGTTTTCGCGCTCTGCAGCGGCGCGGTCTGGGTGGATGCCGCCGATAAACAAATCGTGCGGCTCGAAGCCTCGCTCACGCAAAGCTCCGGCAATTTCCTCGCCAAGCTGAAACGCGGCGCGTCCTTCACGCTCGAAAACGAGCGTGTCAACGACGAAATCTGGCTGCCGTCGCTGGCGGACATCAATCTCTCGGTCAGGATTCTGTTTGCCGGAATCAACATCAATAATTTAATCAGATACGGCGACTACAAACGCTTCGACACGCAGGTCAAAGACGGCAAGGTCGATGAAATAAAGCCGTAAAGGGAAACGCAGAACCGGTCGCGCAAAGTCTCAATCAAGCGCCGCAACGGACTTTTCAACTCGTTCAAAGTACTTTGTAAGTCATTCAAGGCACTTTGCAAGGCGTTCAAGGCACATTTCAAGGCGTTCAAAGCACATTTCAAGCCGTTCAAAGCCGACTTCAAGTCATTCAATGAACACTTCAAGTCGTTCAAAGACCATTTCAACTCGTTCAAAGCACATTTCAACTCGTTCAATGGCGACTTCAAGTCGTTCAAAGATGACTTCAACTCGCTCAAAGGACACTTTAAACCGTTCAATGAGCAGTTAAAGTCGTTCAACGGACGCTTCAAGTCGTTCAACAGCCGTTTCAATTCGTTCAAAATCGTTTGAATGCTCGTTTAAACTCGCGTTTCGGCTTCCAAATCTTCGTTCGCTTTATGGATGTCGCTGAACGAAAGCCCGCGTTTGAGAATCAGCGCAACGCCGGTAATCGACCAGAAAAGAATTCTTCCCTTGCGGATAATCGCTAAGGTCACGCCCAATCCCGCGCCGAGCGCGAGCGTTTCGGTGACGAACTGCGCGCCCGCCTCGTCCACGCCCATCAGAAAAGGAACGAGCTTGAAGACGACCGTGATGACGCGGCTGATGGATTCGAGCAGAAACGCGCCGTAAAGGCTGGCTGAATCGCTCAGGCGGCTTAAGATAAACCAGACTTCAAAGACGCCGAGCGTGTGAAACAAAATCTGGAGCAGGAAAATCGGCAGAAATCGTTGCGGGTATTGACGATAAAAACCGTAAATCAGGTTTTCGAAAAGCCGCGCGTGTAGCCGCCCGTCCTCAGTCCAGCGGCGCAAAATTCCCTTTTCGTAAAGCCGCTCCAGAGCCTCGCTCAGAAAATGCCACTGGCGCACGACCATCAGGACGCCGAAAATTATCAGCAGAAAAATAAAGCCGATGAGCGCATCGAGCGTCAGCGTCCAGCTATCCGAAAGCTCGAAATTGCGCAGGAAGACGACCGCGCCGAAGGCGATAAAAAGTCCCGTCACGAGCGAATAAAAAAGATTCTCGGTCGCGACGGTCGAAAGCCCGACGACAATCGGCATTTTTTTGCGGACGGCGACGGCTTTCGTCGTGCCGCTGACCAGGATGCCGAGCGGAATGATGCTGCTCATCGCCTCGCCGATAATCACGGCTTCGGTCGTGTCGCGCAGCGTGAGCGAATACGGCGCGGAAACCGACAGCTTCCAGCTCGTGGCGCGAATCAGAATCCGCAGAAAGTATATGAAAATGATAAAGGCGAAGCCGCCGAAGCCGATGCGCCCGATGCCGCGCAAAACTTCGTCAAGCCCGACCGAGGCGATAAAGTAGGAAAAGAGCGCAACGCCCAGAATCGTGAAGACGACGCCGAGCCAGCGAAGCCGCTTCAGGTTTGTTTTCCGTGACTGAGAGCTGCCGGAAACCGCCTCTGCTTTGAACTTTGCAGTCATTACTTTTATGATGTTATTTCATTTACATTCTTTTACAAAATTTGAAGGAAATTATTATGAATAACGCAGCAGCTTTAGAAAAAGAAATTTTAAATCCCGCTTTAACGCAGCTTTCCGAGGAAGAAGAGCTTTTTCGCTCCTCGGTGCGCGAGTTTGCCGAAGGCGAAGTGCGCCCGCGCGTCGAGAAAATGGAGCACGAATCGAAACTGGATTCGGAATTAATCAGACAGTGTTTTGAACTCGGCTTGATGGCAATCGAAACGCCCGAGGAATACGGCGGCGCGGGCTCGTCGTTTTTCAACGCCATCCTGGCGATTGAAGAACTGGCGCGCGTCGATGCTTCGACCTCGGTTTTCGTAGACGTGCAGAACACGCTCGTCACCAACGCCATCATCCGCTGGGCGACCGACGCGCAGAAGCTGAAATATCTGCCGCAGATGGCTGAATCGAAAGTCGGCGCTTACGCCCTGAGCGAAGCGGCAAGCGGCTCGGACGCTTTCGCTTTAAAGACGCGCGCCGTCGATAAAGGCGATTTTTACGAACTGACCGGGCAGAAACTCTGGATTACCAACGGCAACGAAGCCGAGATTTTCATCGTCTTTGCGACCATCGACCCGAACGCGGGCTATAAAGGCATCACGGCGTTCATCGTCGAAAAAGGCTTCGAGGGCTTTGCGGTCGGCAAAAAAGAAGACAAGCTCGGCATCCGCGCGTCCTCGACGACCGAGCTGATTCTGGACAACTGCCGCGTGCCGAAGGAAAACGTCCTCGGCGAAGTCGGCAAAGGCTACAAGGTTTCCATCGAAACCTTAAACGAAGGCAGAATCGGCATCGGCGCGCAGATGATAGGCATCGCGCAGGGCGCATACGAAGCCGCCTTGAAATACACGGCTGAACGCGTGCAGTTCGGGCAATCGCTCAATAATTTTCAAGCCGTACAGTTCCAGCTCGCCGAAATGGCTATCGAGGTCGAAGCCGCGCGCCTTTTGGTTTACAACGCCGCGCGCCTGAAAGACGCCGGAAAATCGTTTCTGAAAGAAGCCGCGATGGCGAAAGTCTACTCGTCGCGCGTGGCTGAAAAAGTCTCGTCCAAAGCCATCGAGCTTTTCGGCGGCTACGGTTATGTGAAAGATTACCCGGTCGAAAAATTCTGGCGCGACTCGAAAATCGGCGCAATCTACGAAGGCACGTCGAATATGCAGCTGCAGACGATTGCAAAATTGATAACCAGCGGAAAATAATTTTTTCGGCTCAGAGAGACATACGGCGCGAAGATACGGAGATTTCTAATTTTCCGTTTCTTCGCGTTTTGTTTTGGGTTAAAATGTATACACGTATACACGTATACGCATAAACTTATGGAAACTTATACAGTCGAAATTTTAGAGCCGAAAGCGAAAAAACTGCTTGACGATTTGGCGGATTTAAGCCTCATCAAAATGCGTAAAGTTGAAAAGCCGGAAAAAAAAGAACGTAAATTCGGCAGTATGAAAGGTCTGGTCAAACATATCGCAGACGATTTCGACGCGCCGCTTGAAGATTTCAAGGACTATATGTAATGCGCCTGCTTATCGACACGCATATCTTAATTTGGTTTCTCGAGGGAAATAAATCACTTTCAAAAGCGCGCCGTCAAATTATCGTCGATGCGCAAAATGATGTTTTCCTCAGCATCGCCAGCCTTTGGGAAATTGCGATTAAAATCAGTCTCGGAAAACTGACGTTTTCTCAGCCGTTCGCCGACGTGGTTAAACAAATCGCAGTTGAGGACATAAAGGTTTTGTCGATTACCCCAGAGCACACTTTACAGGTTTCCGCCCTTTCATTTCACCATCGCGACCCGTTTGACCGAATCATTATTGCTCAGGCGCAAATCGAAAACCTGCCTGTAATGACTAGCGATGCGGAATTTGGCAGTTACGCAATTAAGATTCTGTAATAAATCGGCGCAATCTACGAGGGCACGTCGAATATGCAGCTTCAGACGATTGCAAAATTAATTACCAGCGGAAAATAAGAAATCTTTTCGCCGCAAATGACAAAAAATGCACGGATAAAAGAAAATAATTCGTGTTATTCGCGTTATTGACTGCGAAATTTTTCTTGCATTTAGCCCGCAGGTGAATTATCGTTTCATCTGTGCGATACATTCAGAATCCGCCGAATCCGTATCACAAATATTCCGCCGAATACATCGGCGAGCCGCCCGAAACGCGGCTCGAAGTCTTTGAAGAAGTCGCCACGAAATCGATGATTACCAAAAGCAATATGCCCGATATGGGCGTGCGCTACACGGTCAACTGCTATCGCGGCTGCATCCACGCCTGCACGTATTGTTTCGCGCGGCGCTATCACGAATTTTTAGGCTACGGCGCGGGCACGGATTTCGAGACGAAAATCGTCGCGAAAGTAAACGCGCCGCAGGTTTTGCGCGAAGATTTGAAGCGAACGAAAGAGAAAATCCGGCATCTGGAATTTTCGTTTACGACCGACCCTTATTTGCCGCTGGAAGCGAATTATGAACTGACGCGAAAATGTCTGATGGTCTGCCGCGATTTTCGGATGCCGGTCGCGGTCATCACGAAATCGCCTTTGATTACGCGCGATTTGGACGTTTTGACCGATTTACAGGCGACGGTTTTCTTTTCGATTCCGTTTCCGACCATCGAAAAATCCAAGCCTTTCGAGCCTTTCGTGCCCGTGCCGGACGCGCGTTTCCGGGCGATGGAAACGCTGGCTAAAGCCGGAATCGAGGTCGGCATCGGCATCGCGCCGATAATTCCGGCATACAACGACGCCGACATTCCCGTTCTGCTGGAAAGGGCGCGCAATGCGGGCGCGACGCGGGCGTTTATGAATCTGGTTCATTTCGACAGCGATACGGTCGAAGATTATTTCGTGCGGAAATTAAGAGAAAAACTGCCGACCAAAGCCGATAAAATCCTCAATGCGCTCAGGCGCGAGCGCGGCGGGCAGCTGCGTCATAGAACTTATGCCGAGAGAAGCGGGAAAACCGAGCAGTGGCAAATGGCGGTCAGGCTTTTCGAGCTGCATTTCAAGCGTCTCGGCTTTACAAAGTTCCGGCAAATCGAAAAGCCCGAAGAAGAAAAGCCCGCGCCGCCGGTTCAGCGAAATTTATTTCATTAAGTTTGTCCGCAGATAAGCACCGATACACACGGATAAGAATTTATAAATAATCTGTGTTAATCTGTGTTCATCTGCGGACAATTTTTCTTTATAATTTATGCAAAACCGAATCGAAGTTTTCAAACAAATGCTGGAATCCGACCCGGATAATACGATGGTTTTATTCGGGCTGGCGAACGAATATCAAAAGGCGGAAGACTGGCAAAAGACAATCGAAACGCTGGAAAATTATCTGGCGAAAGCCGACGACGAGGGCGCGGCTTACGGGATGCTCGCCCGCGCGTATGAAAAAACCGGAAACCGCGAAAAGGCGCGCGCCGCTTACGAAAAAGGCGTCGAAGTTTCGATGCGGCACGGTCACCCGTCGATGGCGCAGGACTATCAGGAGACGCTCGATTTCGATTACGCAGACTAATTTGAACGCGGAATGAGGAGTGCGGAATGCGGAATTGCAGTTTCGACGTTTCATTTTTTATTTCGCATTCCGCACTCCTCATTCCGCATTCGTAAGAAAGCCCGCGGCTCTGCTGGAAAATTACGGCTCTTAGCGGTTAAAATAGTTGATTCGTCTATAGTAAATTTTTATTCAATCGGGAATTTATAAAAATGGCAACAGCAATAAAGAAAGCCGGTACGGCAAAATCTAAAAATACTAATAAACAGGGACAAAACGACACGACGACGCCGAGAGCGAAAAAAGCCGCGAAAAACGACGACGCGAAAGTTTTAATCAAGCCGGAAGGCGCAATCGGCGACGGCGGCTTGCTCGACCACGACGCGACGCAGAAAACCGCCAAGTCAATCGAGCCGGAAGTGCCGAAAAAAGCCGCCAGGAAAAACGGCAAAGCGGCTGCGACCACGACCGGCGCGGCTGCGGCAGCAAAAGCGAAAAAAGATTACGCCGGGCTGGACGCGCAGACTTTAATCGGCGTTTACCGCACGATTTACGCCTCACGCCGGATTGACGACAAGGAAATCCAGCTCAAAGGTCAAAACAAAATCTTTTTCCAAATCAGCGGCGCGGGACACGAAGCGCTGCTGGCGGGCGCGGGTCTGGCGCTGAAATCCGGCTACGACTGGTTTTTCCCGTATTACCGCGACCGCGCGCTGCTGCTGCAACTGGGAATGACGCCGCTCGAAATGCTTTTTTCGTCGGTCGGCGCGGAAAAAGACCCGAACTCGCACGGGCGGCAGATGCCCTCGCACTGGGGACACGTGAAACTGAACGTTCCGTCGCAGTCTTCCTGCACGGGAACGCAGGCTTTGCACGCGGTCGGCGCGGCTGAGGCAAGCTATCGCGCGTCTTTAGTCAAGGAATTGCAGGACAAAATCAAGGGCTTTAAAGGCGACGAAGTCGTCTATATGTCGGTCGGCGACGGCACGACCAGCGAGGGCGAATGGTGGGAAGCCTTAAACACCGCCTGCAACTTAAAACTGCCCGTGATTTTCGTCGTCGAGGACAACGGCTACGCCATCAGCGTTCCCGTAGAGGTCAACACGGCGGGCGGCGATATTTCCAAGCTCGTTTCCGGCTTCCCGAATTTGTATATCCAGAAATGCGACGGCACGAACCCGATTGAATCTTACGAGACTTTTAAACGCGCCGTCGAATACTGCCGCCAGCGCAAAGGTCCGGCTTTCGTTCACGGCAAAGTTATTCGCCCGTATTCGCACTCGCTTTCGGACGACGAAAAACTGTATCGTCCGGACGAGGAGCGGGAGCGCGACGCGTCAATGGACCCGGTCAAAACCTTCGCCGAGTTTCTGATGAACGAAGGCATCGCGTCGGCTGAAGATTTGGAACGGCTGCGCAAGGAAGTTGACGCCGAAATCAACGAAGCGACCGACGTCGCGCTGGCGACGCCGCAGCCTGCGCCCGAATCGGCTTTGAGAAACGTATTTTCGCCGGACGTCGACCCGACCTCGAAACAGTTCGACACCGAAGAAGGCGCGGAACTTTCCGGCAACGCGGGCACGATGGTCGATTTGATTAACCGCTGCCTGCACGAGGAAATGGAGCGCGATGAGCGAATCGTGATTTTCGGCGAAGACGTCGCCGACGCCTCGCGCGAAGAATATCTGGAACGCGTCAGAGGCAAAGGCGGCGTTTTCAAAGTGACGGCGAATCTGCAGCGCAAATTCGGCTCGGCGCGCGTTTTCAACTCGCCGCTGGCTGAGGCGAACATCGTCGGTCGCGCCGTCGGAATGGCGATTCGCGGATTGAAGCCGGTCGTCGAGATTCAGTTTTTCGATTACATTTTCCCGGCGATGATGCAGATTCGCAACGAGGTCGCCGTCACACGCTGGCGCTCGGACGGCGATACGACCTGCCCGCTTGTAATGCGCGTGCCGGTCGGCGGCTATCTGAAAGGCGGCGCGGTTTACCACTCGCAGTCGGGAACGACGCTTTTCTCGCACACGCCCGGCTTGCTCATCGCTTACCCGTCGAATGCGCTCGACGCCAACGGCTTACTGCGCACCTCGATTCGCTGCGACGACCCGGTTTTGTTCCTTGAACACAAACATTTATATCGCCAGGTTTACAACAAATCGCAGTATCCTTCCAGCGAATTTATGATTCCGTTCGGCAAGGCGAAAGTCGTTAAGGAAGGCACGGACGTGACGATAGTCACCTACGGCGCGCTCGTCCAGAGAAGTCTGGAAGCGGCGAAAAGGCTGGAAAAACAAGGCGTTTCGGTCGAACTGCTTGATTTGCGCACGCTCGTTCCATACGATTGGGAACGCGTCGCCGAATCGGTCAAAAAGACTTCGCGCGTCGTCGTCGCGCACGAAGACCCGCTTTCCTACGGCTACGGCGCGGAGCTAGCCGCGCGCATCTCGGACGAATTGTTTGAGTATCTGGACGCGCCCGTCCGCCGCGTCGGCGCAACCGATACGTTCGTCGCCTACGCGCCGCAGGTCGAAGATTTCATCCTGCCGCAGATTGAAGACGTGGAAAAGGCGGTCGCCGATTTGATGAAGTATTAAACGGGAGAATTTTTATTGAAATCGGAAAGCGCAAGGTTAAGCTAACCTTGCGCTTTTTATTTGAAAGGCAAGCCGCACAATTTTTCAGACGTCTAGCGGGCTTCTGACGAAAGATTTGTTTTTCAAAAGGCGTGTGTACATTTTGCTCCGGCAGCTTCGGCTTTTGCATATTCTACCGGCTCTATAGATTTTGTCGTTGGTAATACTCGAAAATGAATATACTATCAACGGCGTTGGAGTTAATAACTAGTTGGATGCTTTAGGGTAAAATGACGCGGATATTAGTTAAACCACAATTTGATGCTATGAAAAAGGTTCTTTTGATTACTTTCGCTGTGCTTTGCTTAGGCTCATTTTTCTCTGTTGATGTCTTGGCTCAACAAAAGAAACGAGTCAAAAAACAATCTAATTCAACGAGCCTTAAGGCTTTGAAAAATTATGCAGGTGAGTATGCAAATGACAAAGTTCTCAAAAACAGTGTGCTTCGCAAGTTGTTGGTCGGTCTAGTTGGCTCCAGCAAACTAAAGACTATTGAGCATTACACAACAGTTGCGGGTCCGGTTGATATGATTTCGGGCGATATAGTTGTATCGGGTTGCGCTCCTCATCAATGTTCTGATAAATCAGCTGTCGTAGTTGCTGTGCTTGCAACGAATGAAGTTCATGCAGCGATTTTTGAAAATGAAGAAATTGTCATATACAGCAAGCAAAAAACTTACGATTATTTACCTGAAGGCTTGAAAGATTGGGTTACAAGAACGACTCAATATCAACGAGACGAGATTGGTATTCGCGTCAAAGTTCGTTATCGTTAAAAAGTTCCGGTTTTGGGTTGTGTGTTTTATGATAACGCCTCATCGAACAAGTTATTGGACGCGAGGTGCAATCAGCGATTCTCTTAAATGTTAGCGAGTTTGCGCCCTCGTCATCTGAATCGTTATGCTCTTTTTGTGTTGTATGAAATTCTCGATTCCTGTGTTTGCTAATTTTGTTTGGGCGGGTCTTCTTCTGGAAAGCCGTCTGATTGCGATTCCGGTAATCCTGGCTGGTTTGATAATCGAATATTTTTTTGTTCGGCGGCTGACGGGTTTTGAGGTGAAGCGTTCTATTATCGCCGACCTTACAATGAACGCGGCTTCTTTACTGTTAGGGCTTATCTTGATTCCTTTAGCCGGTCTTGTCTGGGAATTCAGCGCAGGCGTGTTGCTTTACGACTGGAACAATCAAATCGGTTCTTTTCATCCGGTAAATTTGGGTGCAACATTTATTTTGGCTGTTTTGATTAATGCAGCCATAGAAAATTTTATTTTGCGGAGAATTTTCAAATTGGAGAAAGCTAAAGCGGGCTTTCGGTGGCTTTGTCTGGCGAATACTTTTAGCGTCGGAATCGCGCTGGCTAGCTTGTGGTTCTTTCCAATCAGGAATTCTTAAATCCAATGGCGAGCATAACAAATCAATGGACGCGAGCGGCGACAGCGGCGCTCTTAAAATTAATAGCGCGCGAGGAGTCGCCGCCGCGTTATTTCAATCGTTCGATGCTTTAGTATTAAATTACAGCGATTATCCTTAGCGCAAATTTATGGTTGTGATTTTCCTAATCATTTTTGTTTTTCCAATTTTGCCGTCGCTGATTTTGACTTTATTAAGCGAATGGGCTTTCCGAAGAAACAGAAGATTTTGGTATTACAATTTGTCGTTTGCGTCTTTTGGCAACGGATTGTTTCTGATTTGGTTTCTTCTATGGTTTTTCTATTCGCCGCGACGGCTGGATGCACAGGAAGGTTTGGTGCTTTTGAGCCTGCCGGTTTTAGGATTAATTTTTAGCGCGGGCTCGTTTCTGCTAAGCGTGTTGTTATATCCCGGCTTAAATGGCACGGATTCCTCCGATAAGGAAAACCCTTTTCCCTCATATCCGTTTTGGATGTCAGTGGGGTCTATGATTGGCTTTGGATTAACCTGGCTGCTGTCAGTTTTTGTAAAACCATTTCAGTTTCATTAAAGGTGAAAATAAAAACGCCTTTGATAATAACGGCGGCATCGAACAAGTCATTGCACCGAAGCGAGAAACAGCAGTTTTCCTGCTCAGCCTGCTGTTTGATTCCAGTTGTCGCCCGCGGTTTCGCGCCGCGTCAGTGCCGCCGTTATCTGCTGCCTGCGAAATCAAGCGGAATCTCCAACTATTGGAAATTATGAACCGTCTAAATTTTATGCCTTTTACTGATTATCGAATTAAAGTTACATTCAGGTGAAACTTATGAACTATTTAACGGCTATGCGCCTTAAAATTTTAACTTTTATATCAGCTATCTTAATCGGAATTGCTGCCTTCCGGTTTTCAATGTTGCTTCTGACAATACTTACAGGGCATGGTTTTATTAATTCGTATAGCTTACCCTATGAAACTCAGGAAATAATTCTGGATATAAGATGCGGCAAAGATGATTCTTTTTGTCGTGGGGAAAAGTGTCGTCACTAGCCCTAAAAGGAATTCTTTAAATTCACGGCAAAAAGATAACACGCATATAACAAATCAATGGGCGTGAGACGGGAACAGCTACTTTTTCATAATCCTGCGTGTGAAACCTTTTGTTTGCGTGTAGCTCGTTCCACCAGCCCGCGTCATCTCAATCGTTATGCTGCTTCGATTGTCCGCGACGGCGACTTTGTTAAAGTAAGAGAATGATTAGAACTGTCGAGAATCGCATTGGCAAGATAATTTACACAGCGCTTCAGGTTGCCGTGCTCGTTCTCACGCTTTACACTTTCAAACCGGATAGTCCTGATATGCCGGACGATTTGAGGACAATCGGATTTCTGATTTTGATGGCGCTGCTTTCTTTTCCCGTCAGCATCGTTGCCGCGCCGCTCGCCTTCGGGTTAAGTTTCGCAATCGTCGGCGCATTTTGCCTTGTAGCCGGATTGTTCACAGACATCAACAATCTATCTCCGTATCCGGCGCGCGCGTTTATCTTTCTGGCTTGGCTTGGAATGTTTTACGGCGGCTATTTGCAATGGTTTTGGTTTCCGCGCCGGTCAAACGACAAGCGTTTGAGAAAGACCGCAAAGCCGGCTGTTTAATTTAAAGTTCTTTTCGCGGAAAATGCTTTGATATGAACGAACGGGCAGCATAACAATTCGATGGGCGTGAGGGCGCGGGCAGCTGCTTTGTTATCGCGCCGTCTTTTTATCCTTTGCTTGCCGCGTGGAGGCGGTTTCGCTCCACGTCATCTCAATCGCCGGGCGTTTCCCGGTAAATTTATCGCTGCAATAAATAAAGGATTTCATAATGCAAAATAAGTCGCGTCTTAAAATTTTTCTATTACTTCCCATTTTGGGCATTTTGCTCATCTTCGTTATGCAGCATTACCACGTTCACCGGAAGTTACAGATGAACGATGATTTGGCGAGCAAGCAAATCGAAAACTTAAAAGCAGATATGCGCAGGGACAATATTCCGTCCGACATTCAAGGTCATATCTCCAGAGTAGCCGAAAATGCAGCTTTTCAGACTCGCCTTCTGGTCAGCTCGCTAGGCACAATGCAAATATTTTTCCAAATCAACATTTTGCTGATGGTTTATTTGTTTTATACGATTCTAACCGGTAAAACGAAGAAAGCAGAAGAATAAAATTAATCTTGAAAAGCGCGGCAAAAACAATTATTTTTTTGTTAAGGCACGCCCGGCAATTCGACGGACGCGAGGCGCGGGCAGCGGCTTTCTTACAACGGTCTTTGGTTTCTTCCGGGTTTCGTGTTGCCGGTTTCGCCCCGCGTCATCTCAATTGTTGAGTGCTTTCGAGTAAAATCGTGACAGATGTCATTTATAGAAAAAGCAGAACGAGAATTAGCTAAAGGCAATCTGTGGCGAGCCAAAGAAATCCTGCAAGGTTCGCTGCCGTCTGCTGGCTACAACATCGAGCTATTTGAAAAATTTGGAATCGTCCTGCTACAGATGGGCGACTTGCCCGAAGCTGGAAAATTTCTATTTTTATCCGGCGTGAGAAAACCCGAATATGAAGAAGCCATCTGCATCTTTCTACAAAAATACGGAAAGAAGCCGCTCAACTTTTTTCAAACGCTTCCGCACACAGCGAAATTGTCGAAAATATCGGATTATCCTGAAATCGTTGCGGCAAAGCTGCGCGAGTTAAATTTTCCCGAAACTCTAAAAACCGAAAACGGCGATGTTGACGTTCTGCCTGAAGACGACGATAAAATTCTTTTAGCAGGCTGCATAATCATCGCGCTGGCAATTGCGGCGCTGGTAATTCTGGGAATCATCAAATTATATGAAATCGTTTTTTAGCCGCCCCATCAGGCAAGTTACTGGACGCGAGCGCGAAACAGCCGCTTTTTCATCATCCTGCGCGTTAAATCTCAGTTTGTCGCCAGCCGGTCTCGCGCCGCGTCGTCTCGACCGTTATGCTGCGCGAAAGCATGGCAGAATTGATGAAGTAAGTATTAACAATCGTTAAATTAATTCAAATAAAGAGCGAGTCGAAAACGGGCTGCTCTTTTTGTTTGCGAAAACTTTCTCTCAATTTCAAAATCTTGGTAAACTCTAGTTACAAATTTAATTTGAAGTTTTACCAATGAACGGACTGAATACCGCATCGCTCATCAATCTGCTCGGCTTTACGGTCGGCATCGCGCTTTACGTGCTGCTGATGGTGATGGTTCTGCGTCACCGTAAAACGCAGAAGCTTTCTTCGCTGGATTTTCTGCTGCTGGCGACTTCCCTGCTCGGCGTTTTGTGGAATCTCGGCGAATTTATCGTTTTTCTCTGGCGCGATTTCGGGCAGACAGCCGCTTCGCCGCCGGTTTTGACGGCGATTTCGTATTCGGCGCTCGGTTTTCTGCCGTCGGTCGTCGTTCATTCCGCCTGGAAAAATGCCGAGACGAAAAACGAAAGCCTGCGCTGGCTGGCGATTCCGGCTTACGGCTTGAGCCTCGCCGCCGCCGTTCTGCATTTTCAATCGGCTCTGTTTTCCGGCGTTGCGCCCTCAAATTCGGCTCTGCAAATCCTGACTATCGGCTCGCTCGCGCTGCTGGTCGGGCTGCTGATTTTCAATTTTAAACAGACGCTCAAAAGAAAACTGGTCTGGGCGAGCGCGCTGCTGGTTTTCGCGGTTTCGGCTCTGCATCTGAGCGCGGGCGCGGAAGAAAGCTCGTGGCTCGTCGAGCTGGTCGCGCACCAGTCGAGCCTGCCGCTGGCGCTCGTCATTTTGTATCAGGATTTCCGCTTCGCCTTTGCCGATTTATTTTTAAAACGCGCCTTGTCGCTGATTCTGCTGACCTTGACGGCTTCCGGCTTATACGTTTTCGTCGCCGCGCCGCTCCTGCGCTATCACGAAACGCACGACCGCAACGACGTGCAGGCGGTCAGCCTGATAATCACGCTCTGGGTCGCGACGGCGCTCGTCTACCCGTCGCTGCATAAATTCGCCGTCTGGCTGGTCGATAAAATAATTTTGCGCCGGACGAACTACGAAACGCTGCGCGCCGGAATCGCGCAGGAAATCGAAAAGCGCGAATCCGCCGAAGATATTCTGCGCGAAGTCTGCCGCCGCCTTGCGCCCGCGCTGACGGCAGGCTCGGCAAACTGGACGGAAAGCCGCGAGCCGAAAATAAATATGCCTTTCGTGAATTTCACGCCGCACGAGGCTGAAATTTTTATCCCGACCGCCGAAGCGCCGTTTTATAAAATCGCGCTGAAAGATTTCGCGGGCGGGCGGCATCTGCTCTCGGACGAAATCAAAACGCTCGAAGCCGTCGGGCTTTTAACGGCGCGCCGCATCGACGCGGTGCGCGTCACGCACGAGCGCTACACGCGCGAAATCCGCGAGCGGGAATTTTCCAAGCTGGCGACCGAGGCGCAGCTTTCCGCCCTGCGCGCGCAAATCAACCCGCATTTTCTGTTCAACGCGCTGACGACCATCGGCTATCTGATTCAAACCGCGCCGGACAAAGCGTTTTCGACCCTGATGCGCCTGACGCAGCTTTTGCGCAGCGTTCTGCGCTCGACCGGCGAATTTTCGACGCTCGAAGCCGAATTGCGGTTGATTGAAGCCTATCTGGAAATCGAAAAAGCCAGATTTGAAGAGCGTCTGCGCGTCCGACTGGAAGTGCCGCCGGATTTATTAAAAGCGCGCGTGCCGTCTTTAATTTTGCAGCCGCTGGTCGAAAACGCCGTCAAGCACGGCATTTCCGAGTCGAAAACCGGCGGCGAAATCGGCATCCGCGCCGAGCTGGAAAACACGGGCGGCAGCGAAGCTTTTCTGAGACTAACCGTTTCAGATACGGGCAGAAGCTTCAGCGAAACGGAATTTGCCGAGCGGCAGAAACAGGGCGTCGGGCTGAACAACATCAGGGAACGCCTGCGAAATTATTACGGAAACGCGGCGAGCTTTAATATCGAAAGCCGAAACGGCACGCGCGCGGAAATAATGATTCCGGTTTCAGCTGCGGAATTTTTAACGCAAAGACGTAAAGAAGCAAAGACGCAAAGATAAGATTAAAAGCGTTTTCTATTTCCCTTGCGCCCTTGCCTCTTTGCGTCTTTGCGTTAAATTGTTTTGTAAAATTATGAGCAAACTTCGGGTCGTCATTGCCGACGACGAGCGTCCGGCGCGCAATTTTCTGAAAAATATCCTGCTGGAATTTGAAGACGTGGAGCTCGTCGGCGAAGCGGAAAACGGCGCGGAAGCCGTCGAAATCATCAAACAGGCAAAGCCGGATTTGGCGCTGCTGGATTTGCAGATGCCAGAAGCGGGCGGCTTGGACGTGGTGCGTTTATTGAGAAAAAATCAACTGCCGCTGGTTGCTTTCGTGACGGCTTACGACGAATACGCGGTGCAGGCTTTTGAAGTCAACGCGGTCGATTATCTGCTCAAACCCGTCGAAAAGGCGCGGCTGCGCGAAACGCTGCAAAGAGCGGGCGAGCGGCTCGAGCAGACGGATTTTCGCGAGAACGAAGGCGAAAAATTGAAATCCGCCGTCAAAACTTACGACGAAAACGCGCGCGGCGAACTGCTCGAACGCATTCCGGTCAAAAAGAACGACGAGATTTTTCTCGTGCCCGTGCGCGAAATCGCCTCGGTCGTCGCCGACGGCGAGCTTCTGCACATCACGACGACGCAAAACCAGCGTTACACAATCAATTACCGGCTGAAAGATTTGGAGACGCGGCTCGCGCCCGACAAATTCATAAGGCTTTCTCGCGGCGCGCTCTGCAATCTGGAAATGATTGCCAAAATCAGCCCGCTGCCCGGCGGAACTTTCGTTGTGACCTTAAAAAACAACCAGCAATTGACCGCCAGCCGCGTGCAATCGAGGCTTTTGCGCGAGAAGCTTTTTAAAATCTGATGATGACCGAACCGAGCCGGAATGAATTTATCGAAACGATTCGCGCTGAATCCGCCGCCGAAGCGACGGAAAATCTTCGTCTGATGCAGAAAGAAAAAACGCGCGTCGTTGTTTTAATCGTCGAAAATCGGCTGGAAAACGAGGGCGAAAGCCTTTACGAAGCCGTGAAAAATGTCGAGATTCCGGTCATTCTCGCGCTGAAATCTTCCGCTGCCGAAAGATTCGTCGATGCCTGTCATCTCTGCATTGCCTCGCCGATTGCGCGAATCGGAGAGATTTTAGCCGCCGACGCTTTAAAATGGGGCTTAATAAATAAAATCGCGGATTTTGAAGCCGTTGAAGACGAAGCCTTTTCGCTCGCCGAAAAGATTTCCCGTCTCGCTCCGCTGGCGATTCGCGCCTGTCTGAAAGCCGTCGCCGAAGGCTTCGATTTATCGCTCGAAGAAGGCTTAAAAATCGAACTCGGGCTTTTCGAGCAGATTTTTTCCACCGCCGATATGCGCGAAGGCACGCGCGCTTTTCTGGAAAAACGTGCTCCCGTTTTCACGGGAGAGTAAGCAGTGAGCCGTAAGCGGTGAGCAGTAAAAACTTTAGGGAACAACATAAATTCCAGAACCTGACTGCTCACTGCTTACCGCTCACTGCTCACCGCTTACTGCTCACTTTTTCCATTTCGCTCTTGTCACGCTCCGCGAATCTCTCCTATACTAAACATCTGACGCTTTGCTTATTTGAAGGAGAAAATTTTGCAACCCAAAGTTCATCAGGGACTACTAACGGCAGAAGGATTTCGTTTTGCAATTGTCGCGGCGCGCTGGAACGATTTTCTGACGTCGCGATTGACGGAAGGCGCGCTGGACGCGCTGGAAAGGCTCGGCGCAAGCGAGACGGCGGTTGAAATTTTCAAAGTTCCCGGCTCGTTCGAGATTCCGCTGACGGCGCAGAAGGTCGCCGAAAGCGGCAGATTCGACGCCGTGATTTGCCTGGGCACGGTGATACGCGGGCAGACGCCGCATTTCGATTTCGTGGCGGGCGAGGCGGCGAAAGGCATCGGGCAGGTTGGGATGAAAACCGGAGTTCCGGTTTTATTCGGCGTCGTCACGGCGGACACGCTCGAACAGGCGATTGACCGCGCCGGTGTAAAAGCAGGCAATAAAGGTTTTGAAGCTGCGATGTCGGCGATTGAACTGGTCAATTTATATAAAGAGATGCAGGCGGGCGGAAAAAATGAAAACCGACGAAAAAAATAATTTCCGCCGCTCTGCCTATTCACGAATAATCAAGGATTATGGGAACCAGACGTAAGGCGCGTGAATGCGCTTTACAAATGCTATTTGCGGCAGACGTGACCAAGACGTCAGAAAACGTTTTGACGCGTTATTACTGGCACGAGCTGGGCGAACCGGAAATCGACGAGCCGACGCGCGAGTTTGCCAACAATCTGGCGGTCGGAACACTGCGCCAGCTTGAAGCGATTGACGAGCGGATTCGCTCGCGGGCGGAACACTGGCGCATTCCGCGGATGGCGATTGTCGACCGCAATATCCTGCGGCTCGCCGTCTACGAATTTCTGTTCGAGCAGACGCCGCACACGGTCGTCATCAACGAGGCGCTGGAAATCGCCCGTCGGTTTTCGACCTTTGAAGCGACGCAGTTTATCAACGGCATTCTCGATGCCATCAAACACGATTTAGAAAAAAATCCCGTAAACAAACCGCCGGCGGAGGGCGAAAGCCATCACGCTTCGTCCAGCAGCAGTAAGTAATTTCCCAAAAATCCTTCCGGCGGCGGAACAAAATCCGATGGAAGACTTTCGCGCGGCGTTTCTCTCAGATTCAATCTCCAAACTAAACGAGCTGCAAAACGATTTGCGAAACGAAAAGTTCGCGCCGGGGATGCAGCGCGAACTTTTTCGCGCGCTTCACACCATCAAAGGCACTTCGCAAACTTTCGGATTCCCGGTCAGCGCAATTCTGGCGCACACTCTGGAAAATCTGCTCACCGCCGCCGGAAATAATTTGATTCCGCCCGAAAAATCAAAGGCTTTGCTGCTGGAAGGCATCGAAATTTTAACCGAATCGCTGTCGAAAAAAGATTTTCAGATTTCCCCGTCGTTTCGCAAAAAGCTGGAGGAATTTCATTCCGAACTGCCGCCGAAAATGCAGCAGCGCGATTACGCCGCCGAAATTTCCGCATCGCTCTCGGCGCAGTTGTCCGGTCAGGAAAAAACCTCTTTAAACGCGGCGATGGAGAACGGAAACAATCTCAGCGTTCTGGAAATCGGCTTCGCCGCCGCCGCTTTTGCCGACGAATTCAAAGCCTTTCGGGAAAAATTAAGCGCGAAAGGCGAAGTCGTCGCCGCGCTTCCGAGCGCGAAATACGCCGCCGAGGGCAAAATCGGTTTTCAGATTATCTATGCGAGCTTTGAAGAAATCGACTGGATAATCGAAAATTATCCGGTCGAAATCACCGAACAGATTCATCAAGTATTTTCAAACAATCTACCCGGCGTTCTTCATCAGGTCGCCGGTCACGGAAAATCGCTCGCGGCGCGTCTCGGCAAAAAGATTGAATTTGAAACTTCGTCCGCAATCGAAAAAGTTTCGCCGCAGACGCTGAAAACGATTTTCGACATTCTTCTGCACCTGGTTCGCAACGCGATTGACCACGGCATCGAGCGCGAAGGCAAAATAAAAATCGAGCTGGCGTCGAATGCTGACGGCAGCGGCGGCGTTTCTCTGAAAGTGTCGGACGACGGGCGCGGGATAGATTTGGAGAAAGTCGGGCGAAAAGCCGTCGAGAAAAATTTGATTTCCGGCGACGCGCGCCCGTCCGAAGCGGAAATTCTGGCTCTGATTTTCGCGCACGGCTTTTCGACGGGCGAAACGGTCTCGGAAATCTCCGGGCGCGGCGTCGGGCTTGACGTGGTGAAGGATTTGACGGAAAAATCCGGCGGCGGGATTTCGGTGAAAAGCGAGCCGGAACGCGGAACGACGTTCGAGATTTTATTGAAAGAGAATTAACCGCCGATGAACGCAGATAAACGCAGATTTAAACGGAGTTTACAGGATAAATTAATTTCTTATCCGCGTGTGTCTGCGTGCATCGGCGGTTTCATTTTCTTGAAATTCTCTGCGTCTTTGCGTCTCTGCGGTTTGCTTTTTCTTTTCGCGGTTTCCTTTCCGGCGCAGGATTTGCCCGGCGAGATTCGCGGCTACAAAGTCCACAAGGCGAAGGTTTCCGTTCAGGCTGAAACCGGCGGCAAAAAGAATCCGAAAGAAGATTTTCGCGTCGCGGTTGAATTCGATAAACCGGAGCTGGTTAAAATCACGCCGCTCGGAGCGACTTTTGAAGTTTCGGGCGAACTGACCGTTTCCGACCAGAGCGGAAAAGTCGACTTTCTGACCTTCAGAGACTTTCGCGTCAACGGCTTAAAGGTCGAAATCGAAGAATACGCCGAGCCGTTTGAAATCCGCAAAAACCAATCCGCACGCCTGAAAAAACCGGTTAGAATCTTTGTCAGCACGACGCAGAGCATCAAAGGCGGCTTGCAGGAAATTTTCCGCTCCGAGAAAGAATGGCAGATAACGGGCAGAGTCTTCGTCTTCGGCAAATTCAGAAAACTCGGCTTCAAATTCAAACGCGTCGTGCCGGTGGACGTAAATCTGAAGATAATAAATCCGCTTAGGGAAAGTGAGCAGTAAGCGGTGAGCAGTTTCAGATTCGTAACAGCTACGTCGAATTTTAAAATCTTACTGCTTACTTCTCACCGCTCACCGCTCACTTTCTACTGTTTACTGCTCGTCACTCACTTATGTTAAAATTAACTTTTACAATTTCCTTCAAAGAAGGTCAAAATAATGAGTGATAAAGTTAATTTAACCGAGTATATCGCCGAGCATTTCGGCGCAAACGCCAGCTATGTCGAAGGGTTGTTGAGCCGTTACCAGTCAGACCCGAATCTGGTCGACGAATCGTGGCGGACGTTTTTCAGCGAATTGCTGAACGGTTCGTCACCGCTCGGCGGAGGCGCGGGCGGCAACGGGGGCGGCGGGCAGACCTCTTCCGCCGCGACAACGACCGCGACGACCTCGAATTCTCCAGCGGCGAAAACGAGCGAGCAATCAAACGGCGCTCCGGCGCAAACGGCGTCGACTGCCGCACCGCAACAGCAGCAAAAGAAACCGGCTTCTTCTTCAGTCGCGATTGGCGCGGGCGTTGACGTCAAGCCGATTACGGGCGCGGGCAAAAAAATCGTCGAGAATATGGAGCAGAGTTTGACCGTTCCGACGGCGACCTCGACGCGCCGGATTCCGGTCAAGCTGCTCGAAGAAAACCGCCGCATCATCAACGAACATCTGCAAAAATCGGGACGCGGAAAAGTTTCCTTCACGCACATCATCGCGTGGGCGATCGTCAAAGCCGTTAAAGCTTACCCGCAGATGAATTACGGCTACGGCTTTATCAATAATGCGCCGTCGCGCATCGAACACGAATCGGTCAATTTAGGCATCGCCATCGACATCGAGAAAAAAGACGGCTCGCGCAACCTTCTCGTGCCGAACATCAAAGGCTCGGACAAGCTGAATTTCGCCGGTTTTTTGCAGTCTTACAACGACACCGTCAAACGCGCGCGCGACGGCAAATTAGGAATTGAAGATTTTCAGGGCACGACGATTTCGCTGACGAATCCGGGAACAATCGGCACGGTCGCATCGAATCCGCGCCTGATGTCCGGGCAAAGCGTGATTATCGCGACGGGCGCGATTGAATACCCGGCGGAATACCAGGCGATGACGTCGGCGACGCTCTCGCAGCTCGGCATCAGCAAGGTTCTGACGATTACTTCGACCTATGACCACCGCGTGATTCAGGGCGCGGAAAGCGGTTTGTTTTTAGCCAGAATTCACGAATATCTCATCGGCAAAGAGAATTTCTACGACGAGATTTTCCGCGATTTGGAAATCACTTACCCGCCGCTGCGCTGGGCTGAGGATTATAATCCGTCGCTTTTCGGCTCGGACAATTTCAGCGAGCAAATCGAAAAACAGGCGAAAGTGCTGGAATTAATCAACGCTTACCGCATTCGCGGGCATCTGCTGGCGGACGTCGACCCGCTGAATATGACTCCGCATTATTCGTCGGAGCTCGAACTGGAAAACTATCATCTGACGATTTGGGATTTAGACCGCGAGTTTATCACCGGCGGCTTGCACGGCACGGAAACGGCGACTTTGCGCGAGATTCTTTCGATTCTGCGCCGCGCCTATTGCGGCAAGGTCGGCATCGAATACCGGCATATTCAGAGCAAGGAAGAAAAACAGTGGATTCGCGAGCAGGTGCGCAAGGAATTTGTCGATACCGTTGCGCTCGCGCCCGAGGTCAAAAAACAGCTGCTGCAAAAGCTCATCGAAGCCGAGCAGTTCGAGCAGTTTCTGCACAAAAAATATCTCGGTCAGAAGCGGTTTTCGCTCGAAGGCACGGAAACCGTGATTCCGATGCTCGACCAGCTGGTCGAGCTTTCGTCCGAGAAAGGCGTCGAGGAGATTTTTGTCGGAATGGCGCATCGCGGGCGTCTGAACGTTTTGTCGAACATCGTCGGCAACGCCGAGACGGGCGATTTGGCGGAGCGCATTTTCACCGTCTTTGAAGGAACTTCGCACCCGAGCTTTCCGGCTGACGAGGGCGACGTGAAATATCACCAGGGCGCGGTCGGCGAGCGCAAAACGCGCGGCGGAAAACAAGTGCGCATCCAGCTTTCGTCGAATCCGAGCCATCTGGAATTCGTCGACCCGGTCGTCGAAGGAATGGCGCGGGCGCGGCAGGACCAGCTTAAAACCGACGATGCGAACACGCGCGAAGTCGTGATTGATAAGGTTCTGCCCGTACTGCTGCACGGCGACGCCGCTTTTGCCGGTCAGGGCATCGTGATGGAAACCCTGCAGCTGGCGAACCTGAAAGGCTATCGCACCGGCGGCACGATTCACATCGTCATCAACAACCAAATCGGCTTTACGACTTCGCCGGAGTCTTCGCGCAGCTCGATTTATTCGACCGATGCGGCGCAGATTACGCAGCTTCCGATTTTTCACATCAACGCCGACGACCCGGAAGCGGCTTACCGCACGGTGAGAATCGCGCTCGATTACCGGCAGGAATACAACAAGGACGTCGCGCTGGATTTAATCGGCTTCCGCCGTCTCGGGCACAACGAGGGCGACGAGCCGACCTACACGCAGCCGTTGATGTATGCCAAAGTCAAAGCGCATCCGGGCGTGCGTCATCTCTACGCGCAGCAGCTTATGCGCGAAGGCGTTATTACCGAAAGCGATTTGAGCGAAATGACGAGCCGCGTCGTCTCGAAATACGAAGACATCCTGCGGCGCGCCAAACAAATCGCGGCGGAAAAACCGGAAAAAGCCACGCTCAAACCGCCCGTGCCGGAGGAAGACGGCTCGCCCATTTTTGAAACGGGCGTTGCGCGCGAAATTCTGCGGGCGGTTTCCGACAAAATCTCGCTCGTTCCCGAAGGCTTCAACGTCAATCCGAAAATGGTCGGGCAATTGGCGCGCCGCGCGAAAATGGGCGCGGGCGAAGTGCCAATGGATTGGGGCTTTGCCGAAGCTTTGGCGTTCGGCTCGCTCGTTTTGGAAGGAAGCATCGTCCGCCTGAGCGGTCAGGATTCGGGGCGCGGAACGTTTTCGCAGCGTCACGCCCTGATGTATGACACGCAGACGGGCGCGAAATGGTCGCCGCTCGGCGAATTGCGCAGCGATAAAAATCCGCGCGCGCGTTTCCACGTTTTCGACAGCTCTTTGTCGGAACAGGGCGTGCTCGGTTTTGAATACGGCTATTCGACGGTGGCGCAGGACGCTTTTGTGGCGTGGGAAGCGCAGTTCGGCGATTTCGCCAACGGCGCGCAGGTCATTATCGACCAGTATATCGTCGCGTCCGAGGACAAATGGGGACAGAAATGCCGCCTCATTATGCTTCTGCCGCACGGTTACGAAGGTCAGGGACCGGAACATTCTTCCGCGAGACTCGAAAGATTTTTGCAGCTTTGCGCGGAAAATAATTTGCAGGTCTGCTATCCGACGACACCGGCGCAGTATTTCCACCTGCTTCGCCGCCAGGTAAATCAGCCGACGGTGCGTCCTTTGATTGTGATGACGCCGAAAAGCCTTCTGCGCCTTCCGGCGGCGGTTTCGACCATTGAAGAACTCGAAACGGGCGGTTTCCAGCCCGTCGTCGACGACGCGAAGGTCAGGGACAAAACAAAGGTCAAACGCATCGTTTTGTGTTCCGGCAAAGTCTTTTACGATTTGGACACGGCGCGCGCCGACGCCAGCGACGACCGCGTGGCGATTGTCCGGCTCGAACAATTCTACCCGTTTCCGAAGGAGCGGCTCGCGGAAATTTTCGCAGCTTATCCGAACGCGGCGCAGCTTTTCTGGACGCAGGAAGAGCCGCAGAATATGGGCGGCTGGCTTTTCGTCCAGCAGCGGCTTGAGCAAATCAGGGGAAATCTGAGCCTGCGCTACGTCGGACGACCGGCTTCGGCTTCGCCCGCAACCGGCTCGTATACGATTCACAATCTCGAGCAGGAAAGAATCGTCAGCGAATCGTTGATTGAAGATTCGAGCGAAGTTTCACCGGCGAGCACGCCGGCGATGTCGCGTCAAATCGCTCCGGCTAGCTCCTAAAAACAAACGCATTAACCTTGCGATTCGGGCGAAACGTGCATTACAATACGTTTCGCCCTTTTTTGCCGCGCCCGCATTAAATTATTTTCTCCGAAAGGCAAAATTAATAAAAATCTGCATCTAAGATAAAGCAGTTTTTTTATCTATCTATGTCGAGACAAAAAAATTTATTCGTTTTATTCAGCCTCGCGCTGCTGAGCTTTTCAAGCGTCGCTTTTTCGGCGTGCGGGACAAAAGACCTTCGCGTGCCGAAAGCCAGCGCCGAGCAGATTGAACC